>NZ_RZSW01000960.1:0-1344 GCF_003997375.1 Mesorhizobium sp. M5C.F.Ca.IN.020.29.1.1
GATGAGGCTATAGGGCTCTCGGATCGGGTGCTGGTCATGTCACAATCCCCGGGCCAGATCGTGGAGGAAATTGTCATCGATCTGCCGCGGCCGCGACCGGCGCATCTCGGTGAGTATCCACAATTCGCCGACTACGCAAATCGGATCTATTCGACCTTCGAGAAGCTCGGCGTCTACCGATTCAAGTAACCTTAGGGCCGGGCGCGCGATTTCTGAGCTCGCCAGACGCGGTTTGCTGGGCTATGGCGCCCCGCGTCGGAGCGGAGCTGGGATAGGCTATTCACACCGGCGAATCAGAACACAAGTCCAGTCAGTTTTCCTGGACGCGCGATTGTCTCAAGGGCCACAACTCTGCCAGCTTTGCCGCGGTAGCGAGAACCGAGGACGCGGTCTTGTCGTGCTGTTCCGGAGTGAGGCGGGAGCTGGGACCGGCGACGCTGACGGTACCCACCGTTTGGCCACTTGCCAAAGTGATTGGGGCTGCAATTGCCACCACACCCGGCTCGGCTGCCTCATCGGAAATTGCCCAGCCGCGTTTTCGGGCCAATTTCAGTTCATCCATGAAGTCTTCCACGGAGGCCATCGCTCCGTCCTGCCCGTCGTCGCCACTCTTTATGGCTATGCGTAGCGCATCTTTAGGACTGAGCGTCGACAGGTAGGCTCTTCCGTTAGCGGTGGTCGCAAGACGAACTCTTGCGACCATTTCCGGTTGATACTTTAGACCATTCCTTGCGCCTTGGACCTGCGCTATCCACGTCAGGGTCTCGCCTTGCACGACAGCCATCCGGACAAGTTCTGCGCTCTCCGCCGCCAGTTCCTCTAAAACAGGCTGGCAAACGTCCGTCAAATGCGTCGCGCTCAGGAAACGCTGCCCCAATATCGCGAGTCGAAGTGAAAGCTTGTAAAAGCCGGTCACCTGCTCTTGTTCTACCCAGCCGATTTCGCATAAAACGTTGAGCATCCGGTGGGCAGCGCTCTTCTGCAGATTGAGCTTGTCTGCAATTTCGCCCAGACGCATCGCGCAAGCTTCGTTGGCCAGCAGTTCGATGACCGCGAAACATCGTTCGACGAGGGAGTTAACGACTCTCACGCGTGATCTTCCTGTTCCATTAAGAATGGCATTCTAGCACTTGCGGCCGGATCGTCAAGGCAACCCACGCCCCCATGCACTCAATAAGGGCTTTTCGCAATGCGTTGTTCTAATTACGAGACTGTGCCGTTGGGTCGAGCAACGTCAATCGAGAAAGCCCTAGTGCTGGACCAACTCTGGCCACTGTTCCTGGCCGGCGGTATACCGATCACCGCGGTTGCAGGATCTATATATATATATATATATATATATAG
>NZ_RZSW01000961.1:0-1341 GCF_003997375.1 Mesorhizobium sp. M5C.F.Ca.IN.020.29.1.1
AGCGAAACATCGAGGCCGGCGACCGGATTGAGGCCGGCCGCGGCGCGTTCTCTGGCCGAAGCCGCGCCGCCCATCGAGGTGCCGCGTGCCGTCCGGCCGGGGGAGGAGGAGCGTTCGGGGATCTTTTTTTGCTTGGCGCCTTCCCTCCCCCTTGAGGGGAGGGTGGCGGCGGAGCCGCCGGGTAGGGTCGGTGCGGCAGCGCTCGGCGACCCCTCATGTTGAGCGCTTCCTTTGCCGACCCCCTCTGTCGCCTTCGGCGACATCTCCCCCTCAAGAGGGGAGACTTGGCGCCCTTCCTTCTCGGCCTCCTGCTCGATCTGCTCGGCCCAATCGGCGATCGAGCCGGTCAGCGGCGCGCCGGAAAGCTCGGCCTGCGGCGCCTCGGCAAAACCGCCCTTGTGGAGCGGCTCCGACGCATCGAGAAAATCGGTCAGCGGACTGCGCCGCTTGGGCGGCGAAGCGCGATCGTCACGCGCCGGCGACGGCGTGTTTTTATCAGGAAGTTTGGCCATGTCCCAAATATGGGAGGCATCTGCCAAAATGGAAAGAGCGGAGTGGTGAGGGGCGCGAGACGAAACCAAGCTGCTGACACAAGGGTGTCAGGAGTGATGTCAAAACGCGCCCTCAGTTGAACCACAGCGCAAATGTCAAAAATCCGGCGCTGCCAAACTGGCGCTGGATCTGGTCGAACTCCTCGCTGGTGAGGATCTTTCCGCTCTCGAGATAGGGCGCGATGGCCGGCCCGGTGATCGACAGCACCAAGTCGAAGGGCTTTGGTTCGTCGAAGAAGCGCTTCATATTGATGCCTTTGTCGGCGAAGCGGAAATGCGGCAGCAAGGTGCGGCCGTCGAGCAGGTCCTCAGCCAAATCAAGCGCGGCGTGCCAGGCCTGGACCTGCTCCTCGCCGACCTCCAGGCCGGTGAGCGGGCTCGCGCCTTTCTGTTGCGGGCCGGGCAGCCATTCACGGTCGTTGTCGGTCTCGGCGCGGATCGCCTTCCAGTCTTCGCGCGACAGCCTGATCATCTCAATGAGATGGCGGCGTGCCGCCTGCCGGCGCTCCGGTTCGACGACCGGCCAGTTGACCAGATGAACCAGCGAAATGAAGTCGGCGATGCGCCATTCGGACGACAACATGCCGCCGCTCATGCCGCCGTCCGGCGGAACAAGCGTGTCCTGCAGCGGCAGTTTGGCGCGCGGAAACAGCATATGGAACGAACCGTCGAAGGCGTTCCTGAAATCATGCGCCAGCCAGAAATCCGCCTGCGCCATCAGGAATTCGGCATAGCCCTGCAGCCAATAACCGTCGGCTCGGTCGAAGCGAAAGGTGAGGGCGGGTGGGGC
>NZ_RZSW01000962.1:0-1329 GCF_003997375.1 Mesorhizobium sp. M5C.F.Ca.IN.020.29.1.1
GGCATATGCGCTAAGATAGGAGTTGCAGCGGGGAATCGGTTGTGATTCTACGCTGCGATGACTCACGAATCGCTTGTAGATGACGGCTGGGCCGAGACGATTGAGCTTCTCGGTGGTGAAGAGTTGATCGCGGGGAGTGCTCGCGAGACCAAGGCGTTCCTGCGGCCGCGGGGCGTCAGATCGGCTACTGATCTGTTGCGCCTGACTCTGGCTTACTGCCTTGGCAAGGTGGGCATGCGGGGCGTCGTGGCCTGGGCGGCGGCGAGCGGGATCGCCGACATCTCGGACGTGGCGTTGCTCGGCCGGCTGCGCAACGCAGGGCCGTGGCTGCAGCAGTTGATTGGGTATCTTTTGAAGCGCGAGGAGGTAGGCTTGGCCAAGGGCCGGCTGATCCGCATCCTCGATGCGACATCGGTTGCCAAGGCCGGTGTGCATGAGAAGAAGAACAATGGCCTTTGGCGTATGCACTGCGCCTTCGATCTTGAGCGCGAGCAGTTCGATTTCCTCGAGATCACCGACCAGAGCGAGGCCGAGCTGATCGACCGCGTGCCGGTGGTGGCGGGCGAGATCCGCATCGGCGACCGCGCCTATCTGCAGGCCGAGCGGATCGCAAAGGTCATGGCGCAAGGCGGCGACGTTGTCGTGCGTGCGGCGTGGAAGAATGTGCGATGGCTCGATGCCAGCGGTAAGCCATTCGATCTCATCGGCCACCTGAAGAGCTGCCGCGAGGAGGTCATCGAAACGCCTGTCTGGCTGGGCCTCAAGAAGAAGGGCGAGCCCCTGAAGATGCGCCTGATCGCCTTGCGCAAATCCGAGGCCGCGACACAAGAAGCGCGGCGCAAAATCAACAAGGAAGCCAAGGCCAAGGGCAAGCAGGTTCAACCGGAGACGCTGATTGCTGCCGGCTTTGTTATCCTTGTGACCTCGCTTGACCAGGAGGAGTTTCCCTCCGGCACAGTTCTCAAGCTCTATCGCATGCGCTGGCGCATCGAGCTCGCCTTCAAGCGTCTGAAGAGCCTGATCGGACTGCGCGCGCCTCCCGCCAAAGACCCAAGGATCGCAAAGCCTTGGATTCTTGCCCACTTCCTCATCGCGCTTGTGACCGAACCCCTCTCGCAGGAGTTGGGTGTCTCTCCCCCTTGAGCGACGGACGCCCGCTGCTGTGGCGCGCTACCCGCCAGATCGTAGCCTCTCTGATCGCAGCGATCTTTGCTCAACCTCCCTTGGCAACCCTGCGCCAAAATCTCCATGCCTTGCGACATCGATGGCGTGAACCACCACGAAAGCGCAAATTTCAGTCCATGCCGAAGCTATCTTAGCGCATATGCC
>NZ_RZSW01000963.1:0-1301 GCF_003997375.1 Mesorhizobium sp. M5C.F.Ca.IN.020.29.1.1
CCCTTATCACATTGATTTCGATTCCAGCTTTTTCAGCACTGTTTTTAAACAGAAGTGCAGCGTCGACAGCTCCCGTGAAGGCTGCGTCGGAAGCCGATAGCTCCAGCTTTAAGTTCGAAAATCCTGCTTTCGCCAGAAGGCTTTTGGCCTTCTCAGGGTCGTATGTATGCGCTGGCATTGGGTCAATGGCGTACTTGATGTTGCGAGCAATCGGATTGTCATTACCCGCATCACCGACGCCGCCGAGGATCTTGTTGATGATCTCTTGCCTATCAACCGCGTATTTCAAAGCCTTGCGCACATCCGAATTATTGAAAGGCGCTGCGGTAACATTCATTGGAAACGTATAGTGTCCGTAGCCACTTACTTGATCAATTTCCAGTTCTTCATTTCGTTCCAGAAACCTCAACGTCTTGACATCGACTCGGTCCATGTAATCGATTTCGCCGGTGGCCAAGGCGTTTTGGCGGGCGACCGGGTCCAAAATGGATAAGACCTCGACCTCATCAAACCAGGCCGTACCGTGGTAGTTCGGGTTTCGAGTCATCGAGGCGTTTACCCCGGGTACGAACTTGTTTAGAACGTACGCGCCTGTGCGAATGCCCGATGCCCAGTCTGCCTGCCCATTTTCGCCCATGGGCATTATCGGAAGGTGATAGTCACTCAGCAGATAAGGGAAATCAGCGTTGCCAGCAGCTAGCGTGAATACGACCGTATCTCCATCGGCCTTCAATTCGCTAATTTGTGCAAGAAGTGCTTTGACGGGCGACTTTGAACCATCGCCCATATGATGGCGGATCGACGCCACGATATCCTCGGCTGCGACTGATTTTCCATTGTGGAACTCGGTTCCTTTCCGAAGTTTAAAGGCCCATCTCGCAGCTTTGTTCGAAGGCTCCAGCGACTCGGCCAGGTCCGGCTTGACGTTGCCCGTTTCATCGAAACTAGTGAGGCCATTGCCGAGCGCACCCCATCCGACCGTGCCCATGTAGTAGTCAAGATACGTGGCGGGATCCAGAGAGTCCGTACTGGACCCGTGTGCGAGCCCAACACGCAACCGGCCTCCCTTCTTCGGCTCTGCACGAGCATACGACGTGAATGTCAGGTTGGCAGCGCCAGCCGACAGTCCAGCCGCTATCGCTATCTGGATGAAATCCCTCCGGCTCATTCTTCCTTTTTTGACAAGACGTTCTGCGGTGTTGATTTCCATTTGGCTCCTCCGCTGATTTTCAGGGACTGTCAGTTACAGGTAGTCGGGAACGACCATGAACGCGAAATTGGCCATACAATCGGTGTAATTC
>NZ_RZSW01000964.1:0-1291 GCF_003997375.1 Mesorhizobium sp. M5C.F.Ca.IN.020.29.1.1
ACCATGTAGTAGTAGAAACCCAGGAAGCCGTAGATCAGCAACTGCTGCACCACCAAGTTCGCAGTGACGGAGAAAAAGCCTTCGGTGAATTTGAAGGAATAATTGAAGAGGGCCATGATGATCCACACCGGCCCAAGAGCCAGTATGATGAAAAGAAGGACTTTTGCAGCGATAATCGCCGCTACGGCGACGCCGATGAACAGCAGCGTAAAAATGATGATGATGATCGCCAGAAGGGCGCCGAAGAAATCGGTCAACACTGACGTGTAGAGTTCGGGCACCACCCGCAACGTCGCTTCGTAGAGAGCGTCGAACATTGCCGGCACAGCATCGACCGATGAAACCTGAGTGCCGGTCGTCGACGAAATCGTTTGGACGATGCGGTTGGCCAGAACTTCCGGGATCGACTGGACGAGCGTATAGATTGTCTCGGAGAACGGAGCCCAGTTCGTGACCATCCAGTAGATGAACATCGCGCGGCCGAGGCGCCACGCGGCCTCCAGCGGCGAGGCAGTCGAGCGGCCGAAAATCTGCATGTAACCCCAAATGACCACGTAGAGGACCAGCATCGCGAAGAACAGGTTTTCGCTATAAAGGCCGATGCGCTTGTACAGGACCTCTACAAAGCGAGCCCCGGCCTGATCGACACCGCTCAGAAGGTCGCTGATGATGGTCGAAACGGGATTCATGCCTATTCCGACACCACCTTGTCGAATGCCGAGTTTGCCGGCTTCAACTCGCCGCACGCGTCATTGGCTGCGTACGAGGAAATCGGGCCGCAAGGCGCCTTGAGCTCACGGCCAGGTCTTGCGCAGGCAGTTGCCAGCGCAACGATCGTCAGCGCCAAAAACACCCGAGAATTCATGAGCTTGTCTCCGCCGTCAGAGTCACGATCGCCGGCACCGTTCCCCGGATCGATGCCGGCGATCTCCGCTCCGTAGCAAACGATTTACTGTGAACCGCCGGCATCCTTGAACGGGTTAACGTCTTTGAATTGCAGCAGCTTTTGTACCTGAGATTGTTGCGTCAGCCGGAACTTCAGGTCTTCATTGAGGGCCGATACGGCGCCGTTCTGGACGCCGATCAGCTCGTTGATCGAACGCGCGGTTTCCAGCTGCATGCGCGTGTTTTCGTCGACAGAACCCTTGACGTTCTCCGCCTGACCGATTTGGCCGGTCGCCGACTGCAACGATTGTTCCCGGGTCGTCACGCCTTGCGAAGCTTGCTGCGTCAGTGCGGCCAGCAGCGCCGAGGCGTTGACGCTGCCGCTGTAAAGGCTGTTCACGGCGCC
>NZ_RZSW01000965.1:0-1284 GCF_003997375.1 Mesorhizobium sp. M5C.F.Ca.IN.020.29.1.1
CCTATCGCATGCTCAACAACCGCATTTCGCTGTTCACCAATCTGCGGGTGGATGCACTCGACCGTCTGGCGCTGCAACAGCATCTCGATGCGATCGGCCGGGATACGGCGAAGCCGAACTAATGCATGTCGCCCAAAAGTGCGCAGCGGTTTTGGGGTAACGACATGCATAAAAACAAAACTAAAGCGCGTCGCACGAATCGCTTCAGACGCGACGCGCTTTAAGCCCAAGCCGCTGACAGGCAGGCGAATTCACGAACCGGCCTCGCCACCCTCGCCGAGAACCTCGGCAACGGCGCGCTCGAAGCGCGATGCTTCCGTCACCAGCCAGTCAGCCATGGCCGGCCAATTGTCCTCGGCAAAGCAGTTCACCCGCCACAGCGAATTGATGCCTAGGCCCTCGCAACTCTGTTCCGGCCTGAGCTTCAACCTGTCTTCGATCGCCGGCTGGAACGGCTTCAACCGCGATCAGGCTTCCGTGGCACCGAACTTCTCGTTGCGGCCGAAGAAGACGCCGACATGGTTCTGCGCCGGCGCGACATACATCGAAAGGACCAAGGCGAAGTCGGGCAGCCCGCGCTGCCAGAACCAGGGTCCGCGTCGCGCCATCAGAGCCCTTTCTTCCGGATGCCGTTCCGAAAACAGCGTCCAGAAGCCGCGTTGGCGGAATTCAGAGGCGCGGCGGACGCCAAAGTCGAATTCGCTCATGGTTCGACCCGTTGAGGGCGCCGCAATCGGCGCCCAGGGCTATTACCAGCCTTACACCATGCCGAGAGCGGCTTTGTAGAGGTCGAGGATGGTTTCCTCCTCTTGCCGCTCAGCCTGATCCTTCTTGCGCAGCCGGATGATCGACCGCATCGCCTTGGTGTCGAAGCCGGTGCCTTTGGCCTCGGCGAACACTTCCTTGATGTCGTCGGCGATCGTCTTCTTCTCTTCCTCGAGCCGCTCGATGCGCTCGATGAAGGCTCGCAGCTGGCCGGCGGCAACAGTCTGGCTGGTTTCGGTGATGTCGTCGGCCATTTTTTCTCCGCGTCGTTTCCATGCCGCGACTCAGGAACTGTCGCGGCGAATTTGCAGCGGTTCGATGCCCGACCGGGGGCGACCGGTCAAGCTGTTATCGATGCGGCATGGAGGGCTGCCGCCAGACGCAGACAACTCTGCCTGGGCAACATTTCTGTCTCATCCGAATGCGATCAGCAGATCCTTGGCGTCGATCTGATCGCCGGCCTTGACCAGCACTTCGGCGATTGTGCCGTCGCGCTCGGCATGCAATGCCGTTTCCATC
>NZ_RZSW01000966.1:0-1282 GCF_003997375.1 Mesorhizobium sp. M5C.F.Ca.IN.020.29.1.1
GGATAAATGGGAAAGCCGGGATCGGGATAGAGAATCTCGGCGCCCGGTTCGCCGAACATCAGGATCGCGGCGAACATGGTCGGCTTGCCGCCGGGCAGGATCATCACCGCCTCGGGCGAAACCTCGACCCCGGTGGTGGTCAGCGTGCGCCGCACCACCGCTTCGCGTGTCGCCAGCAGGCCGTTGGCCGGCGTATAGCCGTGGTGGCCGTCACGCAGCGCCTTGATCGCCGCCTCGACGATGTGCTGCGGCGTCTTGAAGTCGGGCTGACCGATGCCAAGATTGACGATATCGCGGCCCTGATGGGCGAGCGCGGTGGCACGAGCCAGCACCGCGAAGGCGTTTTCCTCGCCGAGACGATCGAAGGCCGAAATCGTGTGGAGCATTTTTCCCGTCCGTGTGGTTCTTTCACCGAGCGAGCGTTTTTGTGAGCGTCCGCTCACAAAAGTCAAACGGATTGGAGCTTTGGGTGTCGGAAAATCTCAAGAATTGGCAACCGCGCCCGCGGCCCGAACGCAAAGTCCTGGAGGGGCGCACTGTTAGGCTGGAACCGCTCAACGCCGAAAAGCACGGCGACGGCCTGTTCGATGCCTCGTCGGTGCCCGATATCGATGGCCGCTTCGCCTGGCTGTTCGACTATCCACCGCAGACCCGCGCCGCCTTCCAGCCATGGCTGGACAAGGCCGAAGCCAGCGAGGACCCGCTCTTCTTCGCGGTCATCGACAAGGCCAGCGGCAAGGTCGCCGGACGCCAGACGCTGATGCGCATCGATCCGGCCTATGGCGTGATCGAGATCGGCAACATCTATTGGGGGCCGCTGATCTCGCGCAAGCCGGCGGCGACGGAAGCGCAGTTTCTGTTCATGAAATACATCTTCGACGAGCTTGGCTATCGCCGCTACGAATGGAAATGCAACAACCGCAACGAGCCGTCGAAGCGCGCGGCGGAACGTTTCGGCTTCAAGTTCGAGGGCATTTTCCGCCAGCATCTTGTGGTCAAGGGCGAAAACCGCGATACCGCGTGGTACTCAATCATCGATAAGGAGTGGCCGGCCCTACGCAGAGCCTATGAGGCATGGCTCGATCCGGCCAATTTCGATGGCGACGGCCGCCAGAAGCGACGGCTCGAGGATTTCCGCGCCGAGTTCGGCGCCTGACCATGATCCCGAAAGTGGAAGCCGGTTTTTGCTGCGCTGACCTTCGGTTCGGGCAAGATCATGGTCAAACAGGAAGATAAGGCCTCCATCCCGATTCTGCCGGGATGGATCAGGCTCTAACAGGAG
>NZ_RZSW01000967.1:0-1282 GCF_003997375.1 Mesorhizobium sp. M5C.F.Ca.IN.020.29.1.1
CGCTGGGATCGAAGGCACTGACCGTATGGATCGGCGACGGCTCGAACTTTCCCGGCCAGGTCAATTTCGCCAAGACGTTCGAACGCTATCTCGACGCGATGAAGGAGATCTACGCCGGACTGCCGGACGACTGGAAGCTGTTCACCGAGCACAAGATGTACGAGCCGGCCTTCTATTCGACGGTCGTGCAGGATTGGGGCACCAACTATATCATCGCCACCGAACTCGGCGACAAGGCGTTCTGCCTGGTCGACCTCGGCCACCACGCGCCCAACGTCAACATCGAGATGATCGTCTCGCGGCTGATCCAGTTCAAGAAACTCGGCGGCTTCCATTTCAACGATTCGAAATATGGCGACGACGATCTCGACGCCGGCTCGATCGATCCTTACCGTCTGTTCCTCGTCTTCAACGAGCTGGTCGATGCCGAGCTTTCCGGTGCCGAAGGTTTTGATCCGGCTCACATGCTCGACCAGAGCCACAACGTCACCGATCCGATCGAAAGCCTGATGCTGTCCGCGGTCGAGGTGCAGCGCGCCTATGTGCAGGCGCTGCTGGTAGATCGTAAGGCACTGGAAGCCTATCAGGACGCCAATGACGCGCTGATGGCGACGCAAACGCTGAAAGCCGCCTATCGCACCGATGTCGAGCCGATCCTCGCCATGGCGCGGCTGAACACGGGCGGCGCCATCGATCCGGTCGCCGCCTACCGGGCGGCCGGCTATCGGGCGAAGGTCGCGGCGGAACGGCCGGCGGTTGCGAGTGGCGGCGGCGGGATTGTTTGATGTCGGCCTGAAACGAAAAACCCGCCAACGGCGGGTCGCGGCGCAAATCAGCACCATGCAAGAACAAGCTTGTTTGCCTTCAGCCTTCGGTTGTCGAAAGCCGAAGCGACATCCGATCCTCCCCGCAAGGGGGAGATCGGCAGCTTCGCCGACGGCGAATGACAGCATTCCCGAATTTTCATTCACAGCCATGGACTCGTCCGCTCCGAGAGGGTCTTCTAGGCGCATCCAACGCCTCGGAGAACGGCCATGCACCCCACCCGCCGCACCCTAATCGCCGTCGGTCTTTCCCTCACTTTCGCCTTTGTGCCGCTGACGGCCATCTTCGCCGCCTCGCCGCAGCCGGCGAAGGGCGAGCACGGCATGGTGGTGACCGCCCAGCATCTGGCATCGCGAGTCGGCGTTGAGGTGCTGAAGAAAGGCGGCAATGCCGTCGATGCGGCGGTTGCCGTCGGCTATGCGCTGGCTGTGGTCTATCCGAACGCCGGCAATATCGG
>NZ_RZSW01000968.1:0-1277 GCF_003997375.1 Mesorhizobium sp. M5C.F.Ca.IN.020.29.1.1
GAATCGACGTCGGCGGCCACTTCGCCTCTTGCCTTGGCGCGCTCGATCATCTGGGCGGTATGGGCATGGCGTCCTTTCGTGTATTCGACAAGCACGGCGGCTACGGTCGCATCCGACTGCGCCTCGGCGATCAGCGATCTGAAGACGCTGCCTGAGGACGTTTCATGCCAGTGCGAGAACAGGTTCTTCAGGAAGCCGACGAGATCATCCTCGAGGTTTCCGGTATCGGGGTTGTCGACGCGCTTTAGCCGCTGATAGACGTCGAAGAGCAAAGCGGCCTTGCTCGGCCACCAGCGATAGATCGTAGGCTTTCCAGCACGCGCCCGCCGCGCCACCGCTTCGATCGAGAAGCCGGAATAACCGGCCTCGACCAGCACCGCCTCGGCGGCGTCGAGAATGGCGTCGGCGCTGTCGGGGTTGCGCCGCGCGCCAATTGATTTGCGGGCCTGATCTGCGTCCTCACCCATCTGCTGTTTTCCTTATCGGCAAGTTTCCTCAGCATGCATATACGAGCTCTTGACGAAACGGAACGGCCCGTTTTATATAACGGAACGTTTCGTAACGATAAGGAGAGAACCAATGACCTCGACCGCCACCCGCTTCTCGCGCCTCCGCTTTGCGCTGCTGGTGCTTGCCGGCGTCTATCCGCTGATCACCGCCATTCTCTATGTCGTGTTCCCGCTGACCGAACAGTGGGAGATCTGGCAGCGCACGCTGGTCATCGCCCCGCTAATGGTCGCGATCATGATCTGGGGGCTCATTCCCGGCGTGCAGAAGATGTTCTGGAAGTTCCTAAATCCTGCCCAATGACGCAAGCGTGCTGCCGGCAGTTTGGTGTCGTCCGCAACGGTCGGGAAAACGCCCTTGCACCGGCGCCCGCTATCGGGCAAACCGGCGTTCCCCTTGCGATTTTCCCGCCCGAGGTCTTCATGTCAGCCACCATTTCGCCGCTCGCGCCGAAGAAATATCCTGAAATGCCTGACATCGAGGGCGTCCGCATCGCCACCGCCGAGGCCGGGATAAAGTACAAGAACCGCACAGACCTGCTGACCATGGTCTTCGATGCCGGCACCACGGTCGCCGGCGTGTTCACCAAGTCGAAATGCCCGTCGGCGCCGGTCGATTTCTGCCGGCAGAATCTCGGGCAGGGCAAGGCGCGCGTGCTGGTCGTCAATTCCGGCAATGCCAATGCCTTCACTGGCAGCAAGGGCCGAGCCTCTACGGCAATGACCAGCGAGGCTGCAGCCAAGGCTGCGGGCTGCACACCGGACGAGGTG
>NZ_RZSW01000969.1:0-1270 GCF_003997375.1 Mesorhizobium sp. M5C.F.Ca.IN.020.29.1.1
GCTTCAACCGATGCGTCATAGCGTCCGACCCAAGCATCGGCAAAAGCACTAGCGTCGATATGCAAAGCATCGTGGCGCTTCAGAAAAGAACTTGCCTCCGCCGCTATGCTGCCGCGCCAATCGACAACGGTCCCCAGGACGTCGAAGAACAATACCTCAACTTTCGTCACTTTAGCTCTCCATGCTCGTCGATTGGGGGGCCGTCAGTCGCGGTAAGAGGGGTCGATCTTGTCGAGCTGCCGCTTGAGATAGTCGAAAACCTGATCGTTGTAGGGCAGCCAGCCGTCCGCTTTTCTACGCCAGATCGTTGGACATGACATTGAGCGGTTGCCGTCGATCGGCCCCAGTGCTGACTCGATCTCGTCGGCGGCTGCGAATACTTGGGCGTCGGAAACATCGGCGGCTATGGCGAGAGCCTCGCCGCCCTCACCTTCGATTTCCACTGTCAGCTGGCTCAGAGCGGGCTTGTCGCGGGCGATCAAAGCGACCTTCGCACCCTCCCGCGCGAGGCGCAGCACAATAGCGCCCCCAATGCCAGCAGAAGCGCCGGTGATCTCCGGCGTCGTTCCGCTTCAATCTGACGGCGCCAGGTCGGTGTTGGCAAAGGCTAAACCGCCGGTCCTTCGAGCCCGCTTCTCTCGTGCGATTTCCACAGGAACCAGCCGAGGACGGTACCGAAGAAGAATGTGTGGGCAATGAACTGCACGACCGGGCTTGCTTGCAGAAACCAGGGGAACGCGATCGGCGCGATCACATAGAAATTGATGAGCCACAAGGCGAGGCCAAAGATGCTGCCGAGACCAATGAAGGCTGCTCGCCCTCGCAGCATTGCGGCAATCTCCCCGAACACGATCCCATAGACGATGGCCAGGATCAAATGCACGATCACGCCAGCGATGCTGGCCGTCAAGAGCGGGTAGCCGGGATCGAGAGCTTCCGGTCCAAGCGCAATGGCGCCGATCATGCGCAGGGGCGTGAAAAACGCTTCCGCCCCCATCATGAACGCACTCGCCGTCATTTCAAACGCCGCAAAGACGAGGCCTGCGACAATGCCCGCAACGGCACCCTGCTGGAGTCCCCATCGGATGTCGCGCGGCGTCACCGGCGTGTGGATGTAATCACGGTAAGCCATAACACTGCTCCTTGTTCTGGACGCAGACTCATCCGTAAAACCAATGCCGGGCACGCGTCGGCGGTTCCGGGCGTTCGGCGCAACTCACGAGGATTTGATTGAAGTTGATGTTCTCACGCCGAGCGGACGGTTCGGCCT
>NZ_RZSW01000096.1:0-14953 GCF_003997375.1 Mesorhizobium sp. M5C.F.Ca.IN.020.29.1.1
ATATCGACGAGCCTGCGAATTGATGCCCGAACTCAAGCGCGTCGCGATCTCCGATGCCTGGGCGGGTTACATCGACAGCACGCCCGATGGCATTCCCGCAGTCGGTGAAATCGAGGGGATTCCGGGTTTTATCCTGGCGGCGGGATTCAGCGGTCACGGCTTCGGGATCGGCCCCGGCGCGGGGCATATGATCGCCGACATCATCACGGGCAGCGAGCCGATCGTCGATCCACGTCCTTATAGGCCGGAGCGCCTGAAGACCGTTGCGTGGGGCAAGGTCGCTGAATTCTGAGAAGACCGATTTGCCAACGTCCAACCGGTCGCACACGAGATCGAGGCAGCGAGGCGGCCAGCACTGAAAACAGGGAAATTGACGATGCGCGAATATGAGATTGCCGCCATTCCAGCCGACGGGATCGGGCCAGAGGTCATTGCCGCCGGTCTCCAGGCGCTTGAGACACTCGAAGAGCGCTGCGGCGACTTCAAACTGCGCGTCCAGCACTTCGACTGGGGCTCAGAATACTACAAGGGCCATGGTCGGATGATGCCCGAAGATGGGGTGGCGCAACTGAAGCGCTTCGACGCTATCTTCTTTGGCGCAGTCGGCGCTCCCGGTGTGCCCGACGACATCACGCTCTGGGGGCTCCGGCTGCCGATTTGCCAAGGCTTTGATCAATACGCGAACGTGCGGCCGACAAGGATATTGCCGGGCATTGCTTCTCCGCTGGCAGGCGTTGGCCCTGGCGATCTCGATTGGGTGATCGTGCGGGAGAATTCCGAGGGCGAGTATTCCGGCCACGGCGGCCGCGCCCATCGCGGCCTCCCCGAGGAAGTCGGAACTGAGGTCGCGATCTTCACGCGCGTCGGCGTCACCCGCATCATGCGCTATGCATTCCGGCTGGCGCAGTCACGGCCGCGAAAGCTCCTGACAGTTGTTACGAAATCCAACGCGCAGCGTCACGGCATGGTAATGTGGGACGAAATCGCCGCCGAGGTGGCACGGGAATTCCCGGACGTCACGTGGGACAAGATGCTGGTTGATGCTATGACGGCGCGTATGACGCTGAAACCACGGAGCCTCGATACGATCGTTGCCACCAATCTTCACGCCGACATATTGTCGGACCTTGCAGGCGCGCTTGCGGGCAGCCTCGGTGTAGCACCGACCGCCAATGTTGATCCCGAGCGGCGCTACCCCTCGATGTTCGAGCCTATCCACGGCTCGGCATTCGACATTGCCGGCAAAGGGATCGCCAACCCTATCGCCACCTTCTGGACCGCGGCCCAGATGCTCGAACATCTGGGCGAGAACGACGCGGCTGCCCGGTTGATGCGCGCCGTGGAAACCGTGACGAGTGAAGGCGTGTTGACGCCGGACGTTGGTGGCACCGCGACCACGCAGGAAGTAACGGACGCCGTTTGCCGGACGATCCGCGGTTCGAACGTGTGACAGGTTTCTGATGAAGCTCGACAAGATCGACATCAAAATTCTCTCCGAGCTGCAAAAGAACGGGCGGATATCCAACGTCGAGCTTGCCGAGCTGGTGTGTCTGTCACCGAGCCCCTGCCTGATGCGGGTCAAGAAGCTGCAGGTGGAAGGCTTCATCACCGGTTATTCCGCCCAGATCGACGTCTCCAAGCTCGGGCAGACGTTGACGGTCTTCACCGAGATCACGCTCAGGAACCATCGGCAGAACGACTTCGCGCGGTTTCTTGCCACCGTCGAGAAGATCGATTCCGTCATCGAATGCCATCTTGTTTCAGGCGGCTACGACTACCTGGTGAAGTTTGTCACAGCGGGAATCACCGAATACCAGACGGTCATGGAGCGCCTTGTCGAAATGGACATCGGCATCGACAAATATTTTAGCTTCGTCGTGCTGAAATCCCCTATCGTGAAATCTCACCTGCCGCTCGACGCCATCTTCGACAGATGAGGAAGAGGCTGCCGCGCATGCGGCGGCAGTCTGGACGATCATCTTTTCATCGCCGCCCGCACGTCCTTGTCTTCGAGGGTTTGGTCCAGCGTCATCCGCGTGCGTTCGAGGATTCCATCGATATCGTCCTCTGTGCAGCAGAGCGGCGGCGCATAGCCCAGGATGCCGCTGTTGAAGGCGCGGATGACGAGGCCGTTCGCCCATGCGCGGTCGAAAATACGGCGACCCGGATCGGCTGCCACCGGCAGGGGCGTCTTGCGCTCCTTGTCGGTGACCAACTCGACCGCGGCGAGCATGCCGCGACCGCGAATATCGCCAACCAGCGGGTGGTCGGCGAGCGAGCGAAGGCCTTCCATCAAGCGCTTCCCGGCCTTCCGCCCGTTCTCGAGCAAGCCCCCTTCGTAGAGACTCAGGCATTCCAGCCCCACCGCCGCGCTCACGGGATGGGCTGAATAGGTGTAGCCATGGCCGACAGGCGCTTTGCCGGCTCCATCCGCGATCGTATTGTAGACACGGTCCGACATGAAGACTGCGCCCATCGGCACGTAGCCCGAGGTCAGTCCCTTCGCCGTGGTCATGAAATCCGGCACCACATTGTCCTCGTCACAGGCGAAGAGCGGGCCGGTGCGGCCAAAGGCAGTGATGACTTCGTCGGCAACGAACAGAATGTCGTGTTCCTTGCACACGGCGTGCAGGGCCTTCAGCCAGCCTGTCGGTGGAACGAGGACTCCGCCCGAACCCTGAATGGGTTCGGCGTAGAAGGCCGCAACGCGGTCCGCGCCGAGTTCCGCGATCTTGGCGCGCAGGGCCGCGACCGATGCGTCGATAATCGTCTGCGGATCGGAACCGACCGGATTGCGATAGGCGTAGTGCGAGGGAATCTTGTGCTGCCAGTCGTAAGGCACGCCGAAGCCCGCATGGAAAGCGGGGATCGCGGTCAGACCGGACCCTGCCGTCGAGGATCCGTGGTAGCCATACTCGACCGAGATGAACTGGTCCTTTTGCGGCGTACCCTTGGCATGGTAGTAGTAGCGAATGAACCGGATCGTGCTGTCGACTGCGTCGGAACCGCCCAGCGTGAAATAGACATGGTTCAGATCGCCGGGCGCCAGTTCGGCAAGCCTGGCAGCAAGGCGAATGGCAGGCTCGGATCCCAGCCCGAAATATCCCGTCGCATAAGGAAGCTCCCTTAGCTGCTTGGCGGCTGCTTCAACGACACTTTCCTGGCCGTAGCCGATGTTCACACACCATAGACCGGCGAATCCGTCGAGCAGGGTTTTCCCGCTTGCATCGGTGACCGTTGCGCCCTTGGCTGATTTGAGCACCCGCACGCCCGTCTCCTCGTGGCTCCGATAGCACGAAAACGGGTGAACCAGATGTGCGCGATCGAGTTCGATCAGTGAATTTGCCAGCATTTCTTCCTCCGATTCAACCGAGTGCCTGATTTAACCAAGCGCCTGACTGACCAACGCGTATGTGCGCTGATGCGCGGGCTTGCTTTCTTTATGCGTGACCATGGAGCGTCGCATCGTGATCCCACCGCCGACGTGAGCGAGGCCGCGCGCCGTGAGCCATTCACCAAGATCCGTCGAGACGTCGGTATCGACACGAACGAACTTGCCCTGATGATGGGCGAGCAGAAAGTCGATCAGTGCCTTGGCCTCGGCACCGTTTCTCGCCACCACCGGCCCGATGACCAGCCCCCGGCCGAATGGCCGGATGGCGGAAAAGGCCTGGATATCGCCTTCATCGCGAATGACAGCGAACTTCGCGCGCTCGAAAAGCCGCTTCATCAGCGCCGAACGGTCATGGCCAAATGCCTCGCGATCCAGCACCTCGAGGCGGGCAAGATCGCCGCTCTCTGCCCAGGATACACGGGCCGGCGCCGAAACTGCCAACGCCTCGCCCTGATGCTGGACGATCTCGCCAGTTGTGACGAAGCCCAGCTTCTCATAAAGCGGCAGGCCTTCCCGTGTCGCCGTCAGGCAACAGGTGCGCTCACCCGCCTTGGCAAGCGCCTCTTCCATCATCTTTCGGCCGAGTCCGCGGCCGCGCATGGCCGCATCGACGATCACCATGTTGATGGCGGCGGCATTGTCGCCGTAGGGGGTCATCATGATGGTCGCCACCACGCGTTCTTCTTCCAGAGCGACGATCCCCCGGCTGACCGACTGGGCCAGCTCCCAATCCTCGCGACGATGCGGCCATTCAACTTGGCGAGACAACTCGACAGCGCCTTCCAGGTGCCCCGCTGTCATCTCTTCAAGGATGATCTGTCGTGTGGTCATGATGAATTTCCGGCCTTCGTCTTCAGGTGCTAACGGTAGACCACCAAAGACAGCAGTTCCTCCCGACCGGCAGCCATGCGCGACGCGTTTTCACTATCCTTCGCCGCTCGCGCCGCATCTTCTGCCGAAGCATGGCCGACAGGCCGCGCTGCTCGCAAAGCTCGAAAAGACACCTGGCGCAACACTCTGCCAAACCGGCGATGCAATACGAAACGATCTGCTTCAGGTCGCGGCGAATGCGGCCGTTAGTCTTCCAGATCTCCGACTATGGTGATTGTGGTACAGGCACGCTGTGCCGAAAAAACCAGGAGGATTGTTGCCATGTCGACGTTCAGACCGAAATACATCACCTTCGACTGCTACGGTACGCTCACCAATTTCGATATGGCCGGCGCGGCGCGGCGCGTCTACGGCGAGCGCCTCTCCCCAGAGGCAATGGCCGGCTTCGTCGAGGCTTTTAGAGGCTATCGCCTTGACGAGGTGCTGGGGCCATGGAAACCCTTCCTCGAGGTGGTGCAGAATTCCATCGAACGCAGCTGCAAGCGCATCGGTATCCAGTTCAAACCCGAAGACGCCCAACGCATCTATGACGAAGTGCCGACCTGGGGTCCGCACCCCGACGTCCCGGCGGGACTCGCCAAGGTCGCCAAGGAAATCCCACTGGTGATCCTGTCAAACTCCATGAACAGTCTGATCATGTCGAATGTGGAAAAGCTCGGCGCGCCCTTTCACACCGTCATCACCGCCGAACAGGTTGGCGCCTATAAGCCGCTGATGAAGGGCTTTGAATACATGCTCGACAAGCTCGGCTGCGGCCCGCAGGACATCACTCATGTGTCGTCCTCCTTCCGCTACGATTTGATGACCGCCTACGATCTCGGCATCAAGAGCAAGGTCTGGGTGAACCGCGGCCACGAGCCTGCAAACCCCTTCTACGAATATACCGAGATCAAGGATATCGGCGGGCTGGCCGCCGCGGTCGGCCTTGAGCCCGTTCGGGAAGTTGCTTGAGGCTGGCGGGCCTCCGGCAATCGCGGCATCCGAAGTATCGAGATGAGCAAGGGGCGGTTCGACCGCCCCTTTCTGATTGCCGGCCGGTCGGGCAACCAATCTCCAACGCTGGCGATTGGCATAAGCCACCACGACTTCGTCATCCTAGGGCGAAGCAAGGAGCGAAGCGACGCGGCGCAGACCCTAGGATCCATGCCGTTACGCCACCCGAAGCATGCAACGGCTCAGAACGGTGCTTGCATGCGCAACGGTGTTCGTTACCCTTCCGCAAACTATGCCACCAGAAGCGCGGCACGATCTACATCGGCGTCACCAACGACCTCGGCCGCCGCATGCCGGAGCACAAATCGGGCAACGGCTCGCGCTTCACCAGCCGCTACTGTTCCGGTCCGCAGGAGCACTGCCGCGAGGTAACGGCATGGATCCCAGGGTCTGCGCCGCGTCGCTTCGCTCCTTGCTTCGCCCTGGGATGACGAAGTGGAGGGATGCTTCGGCTAATCCCGGAGGTTTGCGATTGCCACTGAAAATCGGCCGCTGAAAGGCACTGTGGTCCAATGCATGTCGCGCAAAGCGATGCCCCCGGGCCTGAGCCAGGACCTGACCCCAGGTGTGCAGCGGTTTGCGATAACGACAGCATAAACAAAAACTAAAGCGCGTCGCGTGAGGCCGGTCGAATGCGACGCGCTTTAGTTCGCTGTTGCGACTTCTGGAAAAGCCTCTAGTTCAACCCGCCGACATGGAGCGTCTTGACCTCGAGATATTCCTCGATGCCGAGCTGCGATCCTTCCCGCCCCACGCCTGACTGCTTGACACCGCCGAAAGGTGCAACCTCGGTCGAGATCAGGCCGGTATTGAGCCCGACCATGCCGAACTCCAGCGCCTCGGCAACACGCCATGACCGCTTGAGGTCGTCGGTGTAGAAGTAGGCGGCAAGGCCGAACGGCGTACCGTTAGCGATCGTGATGGCCTCTTCCTCCGTCTCGAAGCGAAAAAGCGGCGCCACCGGACCGAATGTCTCTTCCGATGCCAGGAGCATCTCGGTAGTAGCCTCCCCCAGGACGACAGGCCGTGCATATTGCCTGCCGTCGGGCACTGCCTCGCTTTGGGCGAGGATCTGCGCACCTTTCGTCTTCGCATCCGCGATGTGACGCTCGATCTTGTCGATCGCGACCGCATTGATCATCGGGCCGATCTCAGTGCCTTCGTCGGTCCCCGCGCCAACCTTCATCCGCGTGACGCGCCGGCTCAGCTTTTCGGCGAAAGCGTCGTAAACGCCTTCCTGGACGAGAATTCGGTTCGCGCAGACGCAGGTTTGACCGCCATTGCGGAACTTGGATACGATCACCCCTTCAACTGCGTTATCCAGATCGGCGTCGTCAAAGACGATAAAGGGCGCGTTGCCGCCAAGCTCCAGGCTCAGCCGCTTGATGCTATCGGCCGCGCCACGCATGAGCAGCGCACCGACGCGGGTCGAACCGGTGAACGAGATCTTGCGCACCGTCTCGTTGGCCATCAGCTCTTTGCCGATCTCTCCCGGCATGCCGGTCACGATGTTGATAACGCCTGCCGGGATGCCCGCCCGCTCCGCCAGGACGCCGAGCGCGAGCGCCGAAAAGGGTGTGAACTCCGACGGCTTGATGACAACCGTACAACCTGCGGCCAGCGCTGGAGCTACTTTGCGCGTGATCATCGCATTGGGGAAATTCCACGGCGTGATGACGGCGCAGACGCCGACTGCTTCCTTGAGAACCAGAATGCGGCGATCGGCGGTGGGTGACGGAATGGTCGAGCCACCGATCCGGCGCGCCTCCTCCGCAAACCATTTTACAAAGGATGCGCCGTAGCGGATTTCCGCCGACGCCTCGGCAAGCGGCTTACCCTGTTCCAGCGTCAGCAGAAGCGCCAAATCCTGTTCGTGCTGGCGAATGAGGTCGTGCCAGCGCTCCAGCAGTCCGGCACGCTCGGTTTGGGTCGTCTTCTTCCAGCTTTTGAATGCCTCGGCCGCAGCAGTGATCGCGGCCCTGGTCTCGTCGCCGCCCATGTCGGGAACGCTGCCAAGAACATTCAGGGTGGCAGGATTGGTCACCTCGACGACGACCTTTTTATCCGCCTCCCGCCACACACCGCCAATCAATGCTTGCTGGCGGAACAGGTCCGCATCGTCAAACGCGCCAATCTTCGTTATCGCATTCATGGTCTTTCCTCTGCCCTTTCAGCTCAATGCTGCAAGCACGGCTTGCGTGATTGTTTCAGTCCGGTCCTTGCCTGCGATCGTGCCTATGCCCTGCGCGGTTACAGACTCGATTGCCGACATCACTTCTGCCGCAGCATGCCCCTCGCCCAGATGCTCGAGCATCATCGCCCCGGACCAGATCGCGGCGATCGGATTGGCGACGCCGAGATGCGCGATGTCGGGCGCCGAACCATGGACCGGCTCGAACATGGAAGGCGCGCTGCGATCGGGATTGATATTGGCAGAGGCGGCGTAACCCAGCCCGCCCTGAATGGCCGCTCCAATATCCGTGAGGATGTCGCCAAACAGGTTCGAGGCGACGATCACGTCGAGGCTTTCCGGCGCCAGCACCATGCGGGCGGCAATGGCGTCGATGTGGTAGTGCGAGACTTCGACATCGGCATAGTCCTTCGCCACCTCGCGGGTGACCTCATCCCAGAAAACCATGGAATGTTTCTGTGCGTTGGATTTGGTGACGGATGCGAGCTTCTTGCGGCGCGCCCGTGCTTGTTCGAAACCGAAACGCATGATCCGTTCGACACCCGCGCGCGTGAAGATTGCTGTCTCAATCGCGACCTCATTGGCTGTGCCGGAATGAACGCGTCCACCGGCGCCGGAATATTCGCCTTCCGTATTCTCGCGGATGCACAGGATGTCGAATCCATCGGAGCGGAGGGGGCCCTGAACGCCCGGCAACAGCCTGTGCGGCCGTATGTTGGCGTACTGCGTGAACCCTTTCCGGATCGGCAGGAGCAGTCCGTGAAGCGATACTGAGTCGGGCACTTCTACGGGCCAGCCGACAGCGCCGAGATAGATCGCATCAAATTTTCGAAGGGTCTCAATGCCATCTGGCGGCATCATTGCGCCGGTTTCCAGGTAGTAGGCGCACGACCATGGGAAGCGTGTGCCGTCAAGGGCGAAACCGCCCCGTTTGGCCGCCGCCTGCATCACCTGCCATGCCGCCCCGGTCACGTCCTTGCCGATGCCGTCGCCGGGGATGAGCGCTATGTCATAGGTCTTCATTGATCGAGGTCCTCATTCGCACTAGCGGAACCATAGCGGACCGCGCGCCGCATTTTTCGTCGAGGATGAGCGGCCCGACAGCGTCGAATCGCGTCGGGCCGAACTTGGAAAGTCGATTGTTCTGGAGTCGCCGCGCGCGCTACTCGGCCGGACCTTGAGCACTGAGCTCAGTCATAAACGCAGACGTAGATCTTGCGCACGGTCTCAATCGTGCGCCAGACGCCGACGAAACCGGGCTTCATCACGAAACTGTCGCCGGCGCGGTAAGTCCTGGTCTTACCGCCCTTCTCCTCGATTTCGATGAGACCCGAAATGATGTGGCAGAACTCGTAGGTAGTGCCCTTGATCGAATGGGTCTCGCCGGGGGTCGCCTCCCAGACGCCGGTCAGAACCTTCTCACCTTTCGAGGCATCCTGTGCCCAGGTCTTGAAGGATGGAGTTCCGGAAATGAGCCGCTCCGGCAGCGGCAAGGCCTCCTTGGGCGTGAAGGCGGGATTTGTGTCGATCGTGGTCAGCAGTGCCATGTTGGGTTTCCCTGTTAATAGCCAAGTGTCCGATCGACGAGGCCGATCAGTTCTTCGCCGGCGCGGTGGCGCCGGACATTGTCGACGGCGGCTTGCGCCGCCGTATGCGGTTGTGTCACCGAGGCAATGTGCGGCGTTATCATCACCTTCCGATGCGACCACAGCGGATGGTCTTCCGGGAGCGGCTCTGGATCCGTGACATCAAGCATCGCCGCGGATACCTGACCGCTGTCGAGCGCGTCGATCAGCGCAGCCTGGTCGAGTTGCGGACCCCTGCCGACATGCAGCAGCCGCGCCCCGGCTGGCAGCAAGGAGAAGAGTTTTGCATCGAGAATGCCGCTGGTTTCCTGTGTCAGCGGTAGCAGGCAGACGAGTATGTCAGTCTGCTTCAGAAAGCGGGGCAACTGATCGGCGCCGTGAAAACAGGCGACGCCCTCTATCCGCTTTTGGCTGCGGCTCCACCCGGCAAGGGGGAACTGGAACGGCTTCACGCGCTCGATTGCCGCTTGCGCCAGCATGCCAAGACCAAGAAAACCGACCCGGCGCTCGGCCGCCTGTCGAGCGGCAATCGGTTGCCAGAGGCACCTTTTCTGCTGCTCGAGATAGGCGGGCATCTCCCGGTGGAGCGCCAACACGCCAAGCGCGACGTATTCCTGCATCATTCGGATGATGCCGTCCTCGACCATCCGCACAAGCTTCACATAGCTTGGCACCACGTCCTGCCTGAACTGGTCGACGCCCGCTCCGATCGAAAACAGCACTTCCAGATTGCGGTAGCGCGAGATGTCGTCCGGCACCGTCCAGGTGATGAGATAGCGAACCTTCTCCGGCTCCATCTCCTCGCCGAAATGGAAGAATTCCAAATCGGGGAGCTCGCGCGCAAAGATCTCGCGGAACACCGCAGCACGCGCCGCATCGGAATGGAAAAGAAATGCCATGGAACCCGCTCCTTCCTCAGGCCGCGAGACGCGCGCCGAGATCCTCGATCATGCTTTGGCAGGCAGCAAGTTCACCGATCTCGATGTATTCATTGGGACGATGCGCGCGGGAAATTTCGCCAGGGCCGCAAATCATGGCATCGATACCGACCTGCTGATAAAGCCCGGCCTCTGTGCCGTAACTCACCGCTGTGAGCGACTCCTGCCCTGTCATCTCGGTCAGAACGGCCGCTAGCTTGCTCCCATTCGCCGGCGCAAGGGCGGGATAGGAACTCAACTCGTGCCAAGCCACCTCGAAGCCGCTGTCGCGTAGATCGAAAAGCCGGGTTTTGACAGGCTCAAGCAGGGATGCCGGGGAAACGCCCGGCACGGCACGCACCTCGATATCGGCTGTGCAGTGGCCAGCGATGATGTTGACGGCTTGTCCACCGGCGATGACGCCCACCTGCAAGGAAGAATATGGAGGCTCGAAATTTTGATCGAGCGGACCGCCAGCGAGGGATTGGCCGTAGGCCACGGCGTGCGAGATGACGCCCGCCATGGCGTGCACGGCATTGAGGCCGAGATCGGGGCGTGACGAATGGCCGGATCGCCCGATCACCTCGAGCCGCGCGGCGGCCTTCCCCTTGTGCGCCCGCACCGGCTGCATCCGGCTCGGCTCGCCGACAATCGCGCCAAGCGGCCTCTCGCATAGGCTCGGCAACGCAGCCAAGAGATGCGGCACACCACGGCACCCCGCCTCTTCATCGTAGGAGAATGCGAAATGAACTGGCTGCCGCAGGTTCATTGCCGCAAGTCCTGGGAGCGCGGCCAATGCGCAGGCGAGAAAGCCCTTCATGTCGGTGGTGCCACGGCCGTAAAGCCTGCCGCCCTCGCGACGCAGGACGAACGGATCCGAGTTCCATTCCGGCTCGCCGGCCGGCACGACATCCATATGTCCGGAGATGATGTAGCCCCGACCGGCGCGCGGGCCGACCGTGACGAACAGGTTGGACCGGTCGCCCTCGGGACCAGGAAGAACCGTCACCTCGGCTCCCGCTGCCTGACAGTAGTCGCGGATCCAATCGACGATCTCGCCGTTTGGCGTGCCCACAACGGAGGGAAAAGCAATCAGGGTTGCGAGGATTTCTTCCACATTCATGGCAGTCCGCTCTGCTTGCACACTATCACCGGGTGCCATCAGCCTATCCCTGCGCAGCAGTGTTCCCTGCCGAATCGCGTCGTGCTTTGGCTGAAGATTGCGAAAAAACGCCTCGAAGCAGCGAAACCTGCTGGCTTTCCCGTGTAAAGCTGCGGCAAATGAGGCCTGTCGCGACATGGCGTCGACGACGGAAACACCACATGCTTGCGACGCTGGGCATTGGTTAAAGGAGCCGATCGACTGAGATGCAGAGATCAGTGCGCCTGAAATCCTTTGAACTGGTCGCGCGGGACATCAATGATGTCGACGTTGAGCTGCTGCATGCACTATCGATTTCTGTCCGCTGGCCGCATCGCCCCAAGGACTGGGATTTGTTGCGCCGCGCCGGCCACGGCATCGTCGCCGTTGACGGAATTGGGCGCGTCTTCGGAAGCGCGATGTGGTTTCCCCACGGGGACGATTTTGCCACCATTGGTCTTGTGATCACGACGCCCCGCGCACAGGCGCAGGGAGGTGGCCGATGGCTCATGGAGCAGGTCCTTGAGCAGTGCGGGGATCGCAATCTGGCTCTGAATGCAACTCATCCCGCCTATCCTCTGTATATTTCACTCGGCTTCACGAGCGAGGCGATCGACTATATGCGCCAGGGACAGGTCCCCCAAACACTCCCGCCGATGCCAGCTCTCGACGGTGAACTAAGTGACCTGCCTAGCGACAGGCTCGGCGACATCACCGCGCTGGACGCGCGCGCATTCGGGACAAACCGTGCAAGGCTGCTTGCGTTGCTCTCGGGCGATGCCTCAATCGCCACTTTGAGTCGTGGCGGCGAGGTCGTTGGCTATTCCATGTGTCGCGAGTTCGGGCGCGGCCACGTGATTGGCCCCATTGTGGCTCGGAGCGACCAGGACGCGGTCCATCTCACCGCCGTCCATCTGAAGAAGCTGGCAGGTCGATTCGCGCGCGTCGATACGCGCGAGAGGGATGGCGTGTTTGCCGAGTTCCTTCAGCAGAGCGGCCTCGGCGTTGCCGAGACCGTGACGACAATGTCAAAAGGCCGCCGGTTTCTGAACCGGGAAAGCAACGGACCTTGGGTTTATGGGCTGGCCAGCCACGCCTGGAGCTGAATGCAAGCACGCATCGCCGTCAAACAGCGGTCAGAGGTGTCTGTAGATCAGAGCGCTCGAATCGCACCGAAAAGCCCAAGAACCGGTGTAATGCGGTTGCTATCATGCGGCCGGGACGACTACCGCTTAGAATCTTCCCCGAATCCCGGATTGGGTTTCGCACAATGACCGTCCGACGCCCACCCGCCACGCCATCTAACGTGGCTGATGCCGTGCGACACGGTGCGATTCGCGCGTTGACGTGATTAATGTCCCGCAGCAGATCGGATGTGATGACGTCCGGCGATGACCCGTATGCGACCAACCGGCCGTCCGCGATGGCCATCGCCTGATCGGTGAAGCGCAGGGGCAGACATAGACACGGCGTCGATCCCTACCGAATAGGCAGCGGAACCGACCAGCATGAAGACGGTTGAATCGGCATGAAGGCTCGTCTTCTGACAGCCAGCAATGCAGGCTACATCATCATGAGCATTCTGCAGAGTGCCAAGAAAGCTGTCGAGCAGGCTACCGGTGTCGCAAGACCGGGCAGGCAAGAAGTAACCGGTCTTGTAAGGCGGCGAAAAGCGAATGAGTTTTGGTTCAAGGATGATGGCCTGGTGCCCAATCATCCGTTTTGGCCGCTTGTCGTCTATCGAGGCGCCGTGAGGCTGCCTGAGGAATTTGATCCCGCAGCCGTCTTGGAGGAGCTTTTCGAGGCCAATGGATGGGGGGACAGCTGGCGGAATGGCATCTACGACTACGTTCACTACCATTCGCGAATACATGAGGTGCTCGGGGTTGCAGCCGGGGCGGCCAAAGTCCGGTTTGGAGGCAAAAAGGGACGAACCCTGTCCCTGAAGGCCGGCGACGTCGCGGTTCTTCCGGCCGGCACCGGGCATCAATGCCTTTCGGCATCCGCCGATTTTCTAGTGGTCGGCGCCTATCCTCCATTTGGGACCTATGATGAATGCACGACTGCCCAGGAGCATGATCGCGCGCTCGCGACAATCCAGAAGGTAGGTCGTCCACGCAAGGATCCCGTCTATGGGAGCAAAGGCCCGCTTCTGCAAAATTGGACGAAGACCTGAAGTAGGCGCAGATCGATCGAAGACCCACAGCACAGAACGCACACGAGCTAGGGGTGTACACCTCAGGCTAACGGCCTATCTCGACACTCGCGAGCCACCGAGTGACCGCTCGAAGCGTCTCGCGCTCCTGGTCGCATTGTTTGGAAACCCATCGATCAGACGGGCACCTAGTGCATGTTCGGCGATTACGGCCAGGCTGTTGCCGAGCCCATAGCCGCCATGCGCGATGAACGGCACCAGTGTCTTGCCCGACAGGTCGTGCTGCGACAGCAACGAGCGTATGACGGAAGGCGCGGTCATTCCCCAGATCGGAAAGCCCAGGAACACGGTTTCATAGGAGCTCTGATCCGGCACCCTCGCCTGCAGCGGCGGTTCGTAACCCCCGCATCTGGTCGTACCGGGGATCGGCACGATCCAGGGCTTCTGCGCCAGCAGCCAGGCCAGCGCGATCTGCGCGGGCGTGGCCCGCTTCCGTTCGGCCCAGGCCTTCACCAGATCCACCAACGCCAGGTTATGCGGCAGGTTGTCCGGCGAGAACCGGGACTCGATCCCGCGAATGCCGCCTTCGGCGAACCGTGTCCTGGCATCGATAGCACCCGCCAGGAAGCCGCCCCGAGCGGGCTCCACGGCACGAAGCCGATGCCAAGTTCCTCGCAGAGCGAGATCACCTCTTCTTCCGGCCCACGCCATAGCATCGAGTATTCGTTCTGGACGGCGGCGACAGGCAGTGCGCCATGCGCGCGGCGAAGCGTTCCCAGCCCCATCTCCGACAGGCCCCAGTGCAGGACCTTGCCTTCCGCCATCAGGTCCTTGACCGCGCCTGCCACGTCTTCGATCGGCACTGCAGGGTCGACGCGGTGCTGGTAGAGGAGATCGATGCGGTCGGTGCGCAGGCGCTTCAACATGCCCTCGACCACAATCTTGATGTGGTCCGAACGGCTGTTCAGGCCGGGCGCCGCTCGCCGTCTCCTGATCGATGTTCCAGCCAAACTTGGTTGCGATCACGACCTCATTTCGGAACGGCTCCACGCCTTCGACCCGAGCCGGCGGCAGCCATCGCCAGCTTTCAGCCTCCTTCTGGAACGTCTGCGCTTCAGAGAATAAGACGACCGAAGTTGCGATCAACTGTCCGTCCGCGACAGGTGAAGACCGGCCCGCCGGCCGGCATCACGGCCGGACCGCCGGCGTCTCGACCAGCACGCCGCGGGCCCGCTCCATCAGATGGAGCTCCAGCTCGACGAGTTCGGGTGCGCTGAAGGCGAAGGGCTCGGCCCTCACCCCGATCATGCAGTTGCGCAGGCGCCGCTGCAGCGAACCGACCGTCTGCCACTCCAGTCGGTAGAGCGGATAGCCGGTCGGATGGGCCTGCGGGATGACACTGCCGCCGAGCCGTTTGCCCCAATTGTCGTCGTGGCAGGAGGCGCAGGAGAGGTTGAGCTGGCCGATGCGGCTCTGGAACAGGCGCCGTCCGTTGTCGCGAAACGGCGCGAGCCGGGCGTCGGTCGCCGGTATGATTGGCATGCCGCGCGACTGATGCGCCACATAGGCCGTCAGGGCGAGCAAAGCGTCAGACTCCGGCGCTAACGGCTCGGCCTGCTGCCGTCCCGCTCGGCAGGAGTTGATACGCCCGGCAAGGTCGATCGGCCGTCCTATCGCCTCGTCAA
>NZ_RZSW01000970.1:0-1270 GCF_003997375.1 Mesorhizobium sp. M5C.F.Ca.IN.020.29.1.1
GTACAGACATGATCACCGGGCTCTATTCGGCCGCGGCCGATTCCATCCCGATCCTCTGTATCACCGGCCAGGCGCCGCGCGCGCGTCTCAACAAGGAGGATTTCCAGGCCGTCGACATCGCCGCCATCGCCGCGCCTGTCGCCAAATGGGCGGTCACCGTCATGGAACCCTATCTGGTGCCGATGGCGCTGCAGAAGGCGTTCCACCTGATGCGCTCGTCGCGGCCCGGTCCGGTCCTCGTCGATCTGCCGGTCGACGTGCAACTGGCCGAGATCGAGTTCGACATCGATGCCTATGAGCCGCTGGTGCCGTTCAAGCCGGCCATGTCGCGCGGCCAGGCCGAGAAAGCCTTGGCGATGCTCAACGCGGCGGAAAAGCCTGTCATCGTCGCCGGCGGCGGCATCATCAACGCCGATGCTTCGGACCTGCTGATCGAGTTCGCCGAAGTTGCTGGCGTGCCTGTGATCCCGACGCTGATGGGCTGGGGCGCGATCCCCGACGACCACCGGCTGATGGCCGGCATGTGCGGGCTGCAGACATCGCATCGCTACGGCAATGCGACGATGCTCGAGGCTGATTTCGTCTTCGGCATCGGCAATCGCTGGGCCAACCGCCACACCGGCTCGGTCGACGTCTACACCAGGGGCAAAAAATTCATCCACGTCGACATCGAGCCCACTCAGATCGGCCGCGTCTTCGCGCCGGAGCTCGGTGTAGTGTCGGATGCCGGTGCGGCGCTCAAAATGCTGCTCGACGTCGCCACCGAGTGGAGGACGGCGGGAAAATTGCGCGACTGGTCGGGCTGGGCCAGGGAATGCCTTGCCCGCAAGAAGACGATGAAGCGCAAGACGCATTTCGACCAGGTGCCGCTGAAACCGCAGCGCGTCTATGAGGAGATGAACAAAGCATTTGGCCGCGACACCACCTATGTCACCACGATCGGGCTTTCGCAGATCGCCGGCGCGCAGTTCCTGCATGTCTACAAGCCGCGCAACTGGATCAATTGCGGCCAGGCCGGCCCGCTCGGCTGGACGCTGCCGGCAGCACTCGGCGTTCGCGCCGCCGATCCGCACCGCAATATAGTGGCGCTGTCCGGCGACTATGATTTCCAGTTCATGATCGAGGAGCTGGCGGCCGGCGCGCAGCACAGATTGCCCTATATCCACGTCGTCGTGAACAATGCCTATCTCGGCCTGATCCGTCAGGCGCAGCGCGGCTTTTCGATGGATTTCGAGGTCAGCCTCGCCTTCGAGAACGTCAACCGGAAGGA
>NZ_RZSW01000971.1:0-1269 GCF_003997375.1 Mesorhizobium sp. M5C.F.Ca.IN.020.29.1.1
CCGGCAAGGTCCGTTTCCTGATCGGCTCCTCCGAGACGATGGGTACCGGCGTCAACGCGCTCAGGTTGAAGATGCTACACCATCTCCGCGTGCCCTGGCTCCCTCGCAGGTCGAGCAGCGCGAGGGCCGCATCGTCCGACAGGGCAACCAGCACGAAGAGGTCGATATCTTCGCCTACCCGATCATCGCCGCACGGTCGTGCTGGACGGCATCCTATTGCAGATCATCCATCTGGGAGGCAAGTTGCCCAGGAATGGAAGACAGGGGGTTTTCATTGCGGCCCATTGTGATCATCCCAACAAGACTCGGTTCCACCAGACTTCCCGGCAAAGCGCTGACCGACATCAATGGTGAGCCAATGATCGCGCATGTCTGGCGCAGGGGCGTGGAAGCGGATATCGGCCCGGTGGTCGTCGCCTGCGGGGATCAGCAAATCGCCGACATTGTCAACGACGTCGGCGGGCGGGCGGTTCTGACCGATCCGGCTCTTCCGTCAGGCTCGGACCGCGCGTACGCGGCGCTGTGCGAGGTTGATCCCGACGAGAAGCATGACGTGGTCGTCGTCCTCCAGGGAGACTTGCCGACCATCGATCCTGCGACCATCGAGGCCACACTGACACCTCTGGCCCGTGATGCAGAATGCGAAATCGCAACTCTGGCAACTGTGATCGAGGACCCGTTGGAGCTTCACGCGCCACAGGTCGTAAAGATCGCATTAGCTGTCCAACCCGGCGACACGATTGGCCGAGCCGTCTACTTCAGTCGCATGGTCATCCCGGCCGGTAGAGGAGAGCATTATCACCACATTGGCATGTACACCTACCGGCGAGAGGCTCTTGCCAAGTACGTCAGTTTGCCTCGCGGCATTCTGGAGCGCCGAGAGAACCTTGAGCAGCTCAGGGCTATCGAGTACGGCATGCGGATCGACGCGACGGTGATCCAGACAGAACCATTGGGAGTCGATACGCTTGCGGATTTGGAACGAGCAAGAACACTTTTTGCTCGTCGATAGTGCGGAAGCGGTGAGCTGGTCAGTGGCTCAGAACGTATTTGCCCCAATTTCTCGGATTCTCTAGCGTCGGCAGGCGCACGATCGAACCGGGCGCAACGCTTGCTGCAAGTCTCGCACTTCGTCAGCAACATCCGGGTCTAGCTGAGGCATTAGCTGCTGATGAGCATTTCTGGCACATCGGACAGAGCCACAGCGCCAAAACCCCAGGGCACCGGCTGGCGCGACGAGGACAGGGATGGACGAAAGCCGCGCATTGT
>NZ_RZSW01000972.1:0-1266 GCF_003997375.1 Mesorhizobium sp. M5C.F.Ca.IN.020.29.1.1
AAGCGGGTCGAACAGGCGCTGGCGCGTCTCCTCTGCGCGGAAGACGACGGTGAGACCGAGCTGATGGCGGCGATGCGCTACGCCACCTTGCATGGCGGAAAGCGCACCCGCGCCTTGCTCTGTCTGGCTGCCGGCGCACTGGCCGACACGTCGGCGCACATGATCTACGACGTCGGCGCCGCCATTGAGATGATGCATGCCTGTACCCTAGTCCACGACGACCTGCCCGCGATGGACGACGACGTGCTTCGCCGCGGCCTTGCGACCGTGCACGTCAAGTTCGGCGAAGCCACCGCGATCCTGGTCGGCGATGCGCTGCAGGCGCACGCCTTCCTGACCCTGGCGAGCCTGGATGCGCCGGGCGACAACCGTGTCGCGCTCGTGCGCGAACTGGCGCAGGCGGTGTCCGCCGAGGGTGCCGCAGGCGGGCAAGCCATGGATCTATCGCTGGTCGGAAAGCACGTCGAGCTGGACAGGATCGTGGCGATGCACCGGATGAAGAGCGGAGCGCTAGTGCGCGCGTCCGTTCGCATGGGCGCGCTAGGCGCCATCGCGGAGGATGCCGCGCACGCTGCGCTGTACTATGCGCTCGATCGCTACAGCGCCTGTTTCGGCCTGGCGTTGCAGGTAGTCGACGACATTCTCGACGCGACAGCGGATACCGCGACGCTGGGCAAGACCCCCGGCAAGGACGCGGCGGCGCAGAAGCCGACCTGCGCGTCGATCATGGGGCTGCAGGCAGCGCGCCAGTTCGCGCTGGATCTGTTGAGCGACGCCGGGGAGGCCATCGCCCCGCTGGGGCCGCGTGCGGAACGATTGGCGCAGATGCTGCAGCGGGCCAACGCGTATCTGTTCAACGACGCGCCCTGCGCATGAGCGCGCGCGTCCGATGGAGCCGCCCCTGTGCCGCTGCGATCGGCTGGCGGCAGCGGCGCATGCTGCACTGTGTTCCGAGTCGGCGGCGCCGATCGCAGCGGTTGCCCAGCACGGCCGCGGCGCACGCGTCGGACCGGCGCCAGCATCGGGGCGCGTCGTCGAGCCGCAGCAGGGCGGCCGTCCGGCGCTGCCCGTGGCCAGGCCGCGACGGGCCTGCGGCGACGCGCGCGGCGTCTGCCCGATCCTGGTTCTCGTCAACCGTCTGCAGAGGAATATCCCACGTGAACGCGCTGTCCGAACAGATCCTTTCCGAATTGCGCCACCTGCTGAGCGAGATGAGCGACGGCGGCAGCGTCGGTCCGTCCGTCTATGACACGGCGCGAGCTCTGC
>NZ_RZSW01000973.1:0-1263 GCF_003997375.1 Mesorhizobium sp. M5C.F.Ca.IN.020.29.1.1
ATACGATCATCATCGCCTTCGCGGCAGCCGTTCTGGTCATCTATCTGGTGCTGGCGGCGCAGTTCGAAAGCTTCCGCGATCCGTTGATCATCATGATGTCGGTGCCGCTGTCGATCTTCGGCGCGATCGTGCCGCTCAATCTGGGGCTGGGAACGCTCAATATCTACACGCAGGTCGGCCTGATCACGCTGATCGGTCTGATCACCAAGCACGGCATTCTCCTGGTCGAGTTTGCCAACCAGCAGCGCGAGCTCCACGGGATGCGGCGGCGCGATGCGATCGTCGCCTCGGCCAGGGTGCGGCTAAGGCCGATCCTGATGACGACGGCTGCGATGGCGCTCGGCGTGGTGCCGCTGATCATCTCCAGCGGCGCGGGTGCGGCGGCGCGCTATTCGATGGGCTTGGTGATCTTCACCGGCATTCTGGTGGGGACCATGTTCACCCTGTTCGTGGTGCCGATGTTCTACACCTTCATTGCCAGCAAGGACCTGCCGCATCACGCCGAGAAGCCGGACCCGAAGCTGATGCCGGTCCCGGTTGATTGATTGACACAAAGGCCGGGGATTTCCGGCCTTTTTCTTGGGCAGTGATGTCCGACCGCAACGTATTTAACAAGCGGATCGTCTTTGCTTACCTATTTGACGATGACGATCCTGGTGTTGGCCGGACCGAAAATCTCGACAAGCTGGTAGAAATCGGCGGCGTTGACCGGATGCAGCCGCACGCAGCCATGCGAGGCCGGCTGGCCGAGGCGCTTGACGAAATTGGTCGCATGCACAGCGTAGCCACCCTTGAAGAAGACCGAATGCGGCATCGGCGCGTTGTCATATTTCCTCGAATACCACATTTGGTGCATGCGGGTCGGCTTGAACGAGCCGGTCGGGGTGACATGCCCCTTGGCGCCGGTCGAGACTTTCCACGCGAAGGTCGGCCGCCCGTCGACCAGGACTTGCATCGTCTGCTGCGAAAGCGAAATCCGCGCCACTATCTGATTGGCGGCCTGATTGGCAGCATGGGCAATGCCGTTACCGGCGCCGAACAGAAGAACCGCACCCGTGAGGGCGGCGGCAGCGATGTTGATGAGCTTGGCAGAACTGGCAGTGTACATGATGTCCCCCGTCTGCCGGATATGGCCGGCTCCAATTCGATGACCGGCTTATCGTTGGGTCACGTTTCGGATCGATTTCGCACGGCAGACGTTTCTGTTTCGAATTTGTTTCCTATGGTTAACAGCCCAAAGCCTATCCGAGGGATTTGTAGGGG
>NZ_RZSW01000974.1:0-1257 GCF_003997375.1 Mesorhizobium sp. M5C.F.Ca.IN.020.29.1.1
GTGTCAGACGCCTTGTCGGTCCTCGCGCGCAGTTGACCGTGCATTCGATGGGGTTGGAGCAGCGGGTCAAGACCTATCTCAAAGAGATGGCGGTCGGACCCGGTCTGCTGGTGGCGATGCGGTCGGTGCCGGCCTCGCGCCACCGGCAGCTCGAACCCGACATGATGTTGAAAGTCGGGCTGACGACCGGGCTTGAATCGGCAGATGAATTTACCGGTCCGACCATCTGCAAATCGGAGCCAATGCCGGAGAATTGCCGCATGGTCTCGACTTCCGAGGTTCAGGCCGACACGCCGGTCAAGTTGTAAGGCGCAGGCGTTGCAACTGACCCAAACTGGCCATCGAGGCAGATTGAGCAACGTTCGATAGTTCCGCTATCGTCCGCAACAATTGACAGTCCGGCCAGTCGAGGATCGAGAATGAGCCAGGATATCCCGACATTGTTCGAATGGGCCGGCGGCACCGAGGCGTTGAATCGCCTGACGCAAACCTTCTACGACATGGTGTCTAGGGATCCCATCGTCGGCCCGGTGTTCAAAAATATGTCACCGGATCATCCGGCCCATGTCGCGGCCTTCATCGGCGAGGTCCTTGGTGGACCGACGACCTACAGCAAAGAGCATGGCGGCCACCGCGAGATGGTCATGCATCATCTCGGCAAGCATCTGAGCGAGGAACAGCGCCGCCGCTGGATCAACCTTCTCGTCGATGCCGCCGATGAAGTCGGGCTGCCGAACGATCCGGAATTCCGCTCGGCTTTCATGGCCTATGTCGAATGGGGGTCGCGGCTGGCGAAGATGAACTCCAACCTTAGCGAGACCTGCGATCCCGAAACCGAGCCGATGCCGGCCTGGGGCTGGGGCGTGCCCGGCGGACCGTACAAGCAGCCGTCGGGCGGATGATCCCGAATCGCCACGGAGATTTCCGACCTGATGCTGAAAGCGGGCAGGAATGGAACGATCAGATCAGACCGCTCTTTACAGCGCGCACGGAAGCTTTTAGGAAGCGCCTGCTGCGTTGACGTGCGCACGATACGGGCATAGCTCAGTTGGTAGAGCGGCGGTCTCCAAAACCGCAGGTCGTAGGTTCGAGCCCTGCTGCCCGTGCCATTTTTCGAAATGGCCAATTCATGAAACCCGTGCCATTTTTCGGAATGGCCAATTCATGAAAATTGTCTGGTCTTCTACGCATTGGCCCTTTGAAAATCCGCCGGTGACTTGCCATATAGGCTGTCTTGAGACATAAGAGGCCATAGCC
>NZ_RZSW01000975.1:0-1250 GCF_003997375.1 Mesorhizobium sp. M5C.F.Ca.IN.020.29.1.1
GAGACAGCGACCCCCCACCGGCATTTCGCGATCGCCATGGCTTGGCAAGGCATAGCGACCGTCGATAGTCGCGAAGACCCTCGAATAGGGAAACGCGCCGCCGTTCCGTTCGGAAAGACGCGTCAGGTCGGCCGGACGCTTCAACAACACATCGCCCAAGGGCCCATCGCCCTTGCCGTCGAGACCGTGGCAGACCGCGCATGAGTTCAGGTACTCCGCCTCGCCATAGCTCATTTCCTGCGCGCTGGACGCTTCGCAGGTCATGGTTGCGAGAGCTGCTGCGATGAGGAGTCTCATGTGCGCACCCACCGATTGATCGGCTAAGCGTACTAGGTCAAGGTGTACACGAGTTGATCCGGATCAATTGGGCGTCGGCATGGTCTTTGATTCAGCGCAATGAATATGCCGAACCGTCTTGTTACCATTGTAATGGAATTTGACGTCGGGAGCAGCCGCCATGGCTTTCAAGACGATCCTTACGATAACCGGGCCGGAGATGGGTGATGACGATCTCAAACTCGGTGCCGACGTTTGCGAAGAAATCGGCGCCCATCTTTCTGTTCTGGTCGTTGCCATTGCTGCGCCGCCACCAGTCGGAGAGTATGCGGCGGTCGTTTCAGAAGCCTGGCTCGAGGAGCGTCAGGCTGACGAGCATGTGTTGAAGAAGCGAGCCGCTGCCGTGTCGGCTTTTCTCGCTGGCAGGGTGCTTTCGGCCGATGTCTCCAGCGAATATCCGGAGGCCGGCTGGGCCGACGACACCATCGGCCGCCGTGCCCGATACGCCGACATCACGGTTACTGGACCGGAGTTGCTTGCCAATGAAATGCTGAAAAGCAAAGCGATCGAAGGCGCGTTGTTTTCTTCGGGAAAGCCTTTGCTACTCATCCCCGAGGGATCGCGGCCGACACTGAAGCCGAAACGCGTGCTGATTGCATGGGACGCCCGTCTGGAGTCATCGCGTGCCGTCCGCGAGTCTCTCGACATGCTGCCAGGTGCCGATGAGGTGCACCTTGTCATGGTCGATCCGGTCGAGGACGAAAACCGCCACGGGGCCGAACCCGGAGCCGACGCCGCTGCCTATCTCGCGCGGCATGGCGTGAAGGTCACGGTCGACCGGCTGCCCAGCTCGAACCATTCAGTCGCCGACGTCCTTCGCCGCCACGCGGTCGACATTGCCGCCGACCTGATGGTGATGGGCGCCTATGGTCATTCCCGGTTGCGCGAGCGCATCTTCGGTGGCGTCACCAAGT
>NZ_RZSW01000976.1:0-1247 GCF_003997375.1 Mesorhizobium sp. M5C.F.Ca.IN.020.29.1.1
TCATAACGCCCAGTGCCGCACTGTCCAGCTTTCCCTATGCTCCGGTAGAAGCAATGCGTGCGTTGCGCGGTTTTCTGAGCAAGCCACGACGCCGCATCTGGGGACGCTTCGGCGTTGTCGATGCGTTTTGCGAAAGCCGCAACTGGTATTCCCGGACGTATCTGGCCATCAACCAGGGCCCGGTCGTCGCGATGATCGAGAACCATCGGAGTGGATTGCTGTGGGAGCTGTTCATGGGCGCCCCAGAAGTACAGCGTGGTCTGGCAAGGCTCGGTTTTGCCAGCCCGCATCTCAGCCGCGATTAGGAGACGAGACTTACGCACCGACCTGCGCTGATGACTGCCGGACGAGTGATGGAAACCCGGTTCAGGCGCGCGCGCCGCTGGCATAGAAACATGCGTTGAGGGAATGCGGGGGATGAACGAATGACCGAGCAAACTGAACACCACCCATTGGATATTGATCGGGCCGTCGCGGCTCTCATCGGCCACACCATTCGCAGTAGGATAAATCTCGACATCCTCGGCTCCGATGAAAATCGTATTAAACGCAGCTCGCTCACATGGGACGACCTTCTTCCCGTTATCGAGCGCGACCTTGTCGGCCACAAAATGTCTCGGGACGACTATGAGTGTGTCTGGGAAGCGGTGCAAAGGGCCCCTGCGCAGCTGAAGGATCGGTACCTTGCGGCGCTAGAGATTTGGCGGTCCGCCGCATGGCCGTCTTTTCGCGAGGCGCTTGTCGCGGAAGCTGCGGATGACTTCGGGAACCATAAGTTCACCGAATCCGACCTCCGAAAACATCTCGAAAAGTGGCCGGAACTGCGCGGGGAAAAGCGCCTAGTCTCGGCCGGCTTAGCACAACTCCGAACGTCGGGGTCGAGTTTGAAAGAGGCACTTGGGAATCTGGTCGAGCTTAAGGGCGGTGAGGATGGGGCGAGGGCCGCTTTGACCATCATGCTGGCCGATCGACATTATCATCAGGAAGATCTGATCGCCGAACTACTTAATGCGTGGGCCGGCGCCACGACGTGGGGCCGGCTAATGACGTCCCTCTGGGCGTCCTTGCCCGAGAAATTTGTCGCGCCTGATGCCATAACCAACCTCGCCCACCTGTTGCGGCAGGTCCCACTCGTCTCTGGCTCGTCGCTCGATGGCTTTGTGCTCGAAGACATGTCCGGGGCGTCACGGGCAACATGGCGCCGCTCGGTTGCCAAGTCTATCGGCGGGGGTACAACGCCCAAGGAA
>NZ_RZSW01000977.1:0-1241 GCF_003997375.1 Mesorhizobium sp. M5C.F.Ca.IN.020.29.1.1
CTGCTCGGCAGCGCCATGGTGTCAGCGCCGGTGACGGAAATCGCCGGCAACCACAGCATCTTCATCGCCACGACGCGCAAGCGCTCCGACGATCCCAGCAAGGTTTTCGACCGTGAGCGCTCGGCCACGCTGAACTATGCCCGCGCCAACGTCACCGTGCCGGGGACCCACGAAACCGGTCGGATCGAGCGGCGTTCGCGCGGCAAGTCGAACGATCCGGCCAAATACTTCATGGCCTCCGACGTCGTCGGCTACGACACCGCGCCGAAATTCTCCAGCGCGCTCAGCACCGACATCGCCGCGCGCGGCGGCCGCGTCATGGTCTTCGTCCACGGCTACAACACCGGTTTCGACGCCGCCGTCTACCGCGTCACCCAGATCGCCCATGATTCCGGCTACCCGGGCACGCCGGTGCTGTTTTCCTGGGCGTCGGGCGCCAAGACCAGGGACTATGTCTACGACAGGGAAAGCGCCAGTGCTGCCCGCGACCAGCTGGAAGTGACGCTGAGGATGCTCGCGCAGACCGGCGCGCGGCGCATCGACATCGTCGCGCATTCGCTGGGAACCTGGGTTACCATGGAAGCGCTGCGCCAGCTCGCCATCAACGGCGACCGCGATCTCGGCGGCAAGCTCGGCGACGTCGTGCTGGCCTCGCCCGACATCGATGTCGACGTGTTCAAGAGCCAGATGCGCCGCTACGGCAAGCCGAACAAGCCATTCATCCTGCTCCTGTCCGACGACGACCGGGCGCTGCGGCTCTCCGGCCTGATCGCCGGCTCGCGGCCGCGCGTCGGCGACTACAAGGACGCCGCCGACCTCGCCGACTATGGCGTGAGCGTTGTCGATCTCTCCAGCGTCAAGGGATCGGACCGTTTCAACCACACCAAATTTGCCGACAACCCCGGGCTGGTGAAGATGATCGGCCAGCGGCTGCGCGAGGATGACGGATTTGCCAGCGACCGCGAGGTAACCGACCGCATCAGCCTGCTCGGACAGTGAGGTGCGTTCCACGCCCTGTTACTTTCGTCGTGCGTGTTCACGGTTGCGGCACCATCGAATCACTTTCAACTGGACCGGGCCGGACCTTGGCTTTATCGAAATAGCGAGCGACGTCACCAGCTTGACGTCCCCCTTGCGGGAGCCTGCGTGACCGTGCGTTCGAAGATTTTTCTCGTCGTAGCGTTTGCGCTCGCCGTTACCGGCTGCGCCGGCGGGAAAACACACGACCTTCTCAACACGAC
>NZ_RZSW01000978.1:0-1229 GCF_003997375.1 Mesorhizobium sp. M5C.F.Ca.IN.020.29.1.1
GCGCCATCCTCAGTTAATCCATACACCCTACCGACACGAGATTGGGTATCTATTGATCGAGCGCAAAAAGCGGACATACGACGATGTGTCGCCGTCAGGCTGGTGGACGGCCGAATCGAGGCCCCAAAGTCAGGTGCGAGACCCATCCCGGCCCCCGCCTAAGCCGGCAGCAAAACCCAAAGCCAGGAGATGCCGCTGCGCCTTGCCTTGGCAGGTCTGGAACTCGCCGCCATAGGTGACTTCAACGGCCGCCAATTCACCGGCTTCAGTCCCAACCAGATTTATGTAGCTCGAGCAGCAAGGAACGCCAGCAAATATGATCCCATCCGTTTCGGATCAGTCGACCCCTCGGTCGTCTTTTATGCTAGCGTTCCGCTGCGTTCGAAGGGCCGCGGTGCCAATTGGCTCCTGTCGAAAATACTCGGTTCAATGGTATGTATCCTAGGGTAAGCAGTTGCCCCTGAGAACACATGGGTTTGCGACTGGGTGAAACCTCGCCGAGCTCTCCAGCGTTACTGCGTCTCTTTTCAACACAAGGGGCATCATGATCAATCCGGGGACGAGTACACTTCTTCTCATTCTGGCGGCTATCGTGCCGGTCGCGGCGGCGGCAATTGCCGGCAATCTCGCTACCATTCCCAATGTACCGACATGGTACGCCCACCTGACCAAACCCTCTTTCAACCCACCGAATTGGGTATTTGCCCCGGTGTGGACGACGCTGTACCTGATGATGGCCTATGCTTTCTATCGCGTGCTGAAAGCTAACGCCGACTGGATCAGCTTTGCGGTGGCGATCTTTCTAATTCAGATCACGCTCAACGCGGCCTGGTCGTGGGTGTTCTTTTCGTTCCACAACCCCCGAGGTGGCCTCGTGGTCATCACACTTCTCTGGCTTGCGATCGTCCTGACCATTCTGGCGTTCTGGCAGATCGATCCGACGGCCTCGATGCTACTTTGGCCTTACCTGCTGTGGGTCAGCTTCGCGGCAGCATTGAACTGGGAAATCGATCGACTCAACTGACGCTATTTTGGAATGTGCGACGACCACCTTACACTGAGGAGGGCTTTGCCCGTATCGGCATTATTGCGTTGGTCGATGAGGCCACTGGTTACCAGCGCGACAGAGCCAAGGATGCCCTAGCCAAACTCCTTGAGGCATGGGTAGCTAAGGAATTGCAGATTTGGGTTTAGACATTCCCAAGCGAGTTTTACGAACACATGTTCCG
>NZ_RZSW01000979.1:0-1227 GCF_003997375.1 Mesorhizobium sp. M5C.F.Ca.IN.020.29.1.1
TGTAGAGATAGCCGCCCGGCAGCGCGAAAGCATTGACGTTGGGTGAATTGAGGATGGCGATGCGGTAGGCCTGGGTCGGATTGGCGGACACCACGGTCAGGCTGCCGACGACCTTGGCGACCATGCGCTCGAGCTTGGGATCGGAATACTCGCCGCCATAGGCGGCGAGGATGCGCGGGTGCTGCGCCTTAGCCATTTCGGCGAGCTTGCTGTTGGCGGCGACATTGTCGACCGTGATCGGTTTGTTGGAAGGCTGGAAGCCGGATTCCTGAACGTCCGGAGGCGTGAACATCTGGCAGCTTGCCAGCGCCATGGCAAAGCTGGCCAGCGCGAGGAAGCGCGCCAGCGGTTTCCTTCTCACTCTGTCGGTGCCGGTCGGCAGAACAGCTTCCTTTCGGGTCTCAGCACATGGCCCCGAAAATCGGGCATCGATTTTCAGAAAGGATCATACGCACAATCAACTGCCACAGCGTCCTTCGCGCCCACGAGCACGCATGACACCGAAGTGGCAAATCACAACATATGCCGGACCAGTATCGGAGGACCTAGCCACACTACTTTGACCATGGCAAGCAAGCACCACATCGCCTGAAGCCGGTTTGGCCGTAAATTATGTCCGCTTCCGGGCAACATCTCGTGATCCCGCGCCAAACGGACCTGCACCGATATAGTGCCGGAAGGCTTCCGGTCCAGCCTTGGTAAAAAAATCGGCGACAGTCCCGGTTGCGGCAACCGTGGCATTGTCCAGGAACACCATGTCCTGGCCGATACGGTGGGCGTCCTCCGGCTGATGCGTGACGAACAGCACCGTCATGCGCCGCTCTGCTTGAACGTCGGCTACCAGATCGAGCATGTCGTCGCGCAAGGCCGGTCCGAGCGAGGCGAACGGTTCGTCGAGCAAGAGCACCGGCCGGTCGCGCACCAGGACGCGGGCGAGCGCGACGCGTTGCCGCTCGCCACCGGAGAGTTCGCGCGGCAGGCGCTGTTGCTTGCCGGCAAGGCCGACGCGCTTGAGCGCCGCGGCGACCGCAGCGTGGTCGGCCTCGGTCAGCCTGAGCGACGGCGAGCGGCCAAGGCCGACATTTCGTTCCACCGAAAGATGGGCAAAGAGATTGTTTTCCTGGAACACCATCGACACCGGCCGCGCCGAAGGCGGTTTGGCGCCGAAATCGGCGCCGCCGATCAGCACGCGGCCCGATCGCGGCGTCTCGAAGCCGGCCACCAGAT
>NZ_RZSW01000097.1:0-14842 GCF_003997375.1 Mesorhizobium sp. M5C.F.Ca.IN.020.29.1.1
GAGTATTTTCAGATCCCGACCGGACGTGTGGTTGAGATCGGAACGCAGGTGGCTATCTAGGGCATGCCAATATTCAGGTGAGGCCGGCCTGCGAACGGCGGGTTCCTGCGCTTCCGGTACTCACGGACCAAATGTCCGCTCCGTTCCGGTTCTCGGAACCCACCATTCTCGACTCGGCCTGACCTGAATCTCGACATGCCCCTGACCACGGCGGACTTCAGCCGGCTAGCATTGCCTTGTTCGCTTCAAGAAATTGCTTCAGCGATTGCGGCTTTTTGCCTGAAAGTGTCTCGATCGCGTCGGTCACCATGCCGATGCGGCCGGAGCGCGTGTTGGTGTCGAAGGAAACGACAACGGGAGCAAAATCCGAGGGAACGCCGGCGGCCGTCAGACCGTCGGTCAAGGCTTCATCCGAAAGCTGAACGACCTCGATGGGCTTGCCGGTGACGTCGGTGACCAGGGCCGCGATCTCGGCGACCGTGTAGGCCTGCGGACCCGTCAGCGTGTATGTGGTGCTTTCGGTATCGCCCGAGGCAAGACCGGCGGCGATCGCCACGGCCATGTCGTCGCGAGCGCCATGGGCGATGCGGCCGTCGGCCGCCGATGTGTACCACTGCCCCGAAGCAATGGCATGCGGCAGCGACATGAACAGGTTCTCCTGATACCAGCCGTTGCGGAAAATCGTGTAGGGGATGCCGCTCGCCTTGATCGCCTGCTCGGTCCCGTAGTGATCGCCCGCAAACAGCACCGGCGATACCGGCTCAGGATTGGGCATCGAGGTGTAGAGCAGATGCGAAACGCCGGCCTCCCTGGCGGCTGCGACTGCATTCTCGTGCTGCTTGAGACGCTTGCCCCCAAGGTCGATCTCGCCGGTCGAGATGATCAGGACCCTGCCGGCGCCCTTGAATGCCTCGACGAGCGACGCCGTGTCATCGAAATCGGCTTGCCTGATGGTAACGCCGCGCGTCGCGAGGTCGGCGAGGTTTTCCGGATTACGGGTGGCGGCGATGATCCGTGCGGGCGGAACCTTGAGCGTGTCCAGCAGATGATGGATGACGCCGCGGCCGAGCTGGCCGGAGGCGCCGGTGACGAGAAGGGTTTCGGTCATGAGAAGTCCTGTCGTTGCGCCGGAGCGGCGGGTGCTTATAAGTCTCAAAAAGAGACCAGCACTAAAATAGGAATTGACCGACCCTCGTAAAGAAGGCAGTTTTGCGGGAGGTAGGCAGGCGCAGGGAACCAGCGATGGACAGCAAAATCGTCGGTCTGAGATCGAAGCTCGAGATTTACAAAGCGGGCAGCGGCGGGGGGAACATTGCGGACTGTCCGGTTCGCGATGTGATCCAAGGCATTAGCAACAAATGGAGTTCGCTGCTGATGATGGCGCTGGCAGAAAAGCCGTACCGGTTCGGCGAATTGCGGCGGCTGGTACCCGACATTTCACAGCGCATGCTCACCCAGACGCTGCACGATTTGCAGCGCGACGGTTACGTCCATCGCAAGGTGTTCCCGACCAAGCCGCCGAGCGTCGAATACAGTCTGACCGATCTCGGACGCTCGATGTTCGGACCCCTGCACCAGCTGCTCCAGTGGGCCGAGCTCAATCATGGCGCTGTGCGCGACGCGCGGAACGCATTCGACGCTACCGAGACTTAACCATCAATGCCGGAGTGGCAATGCCAAGTGCGACGGCTTGATTGGCGATACCGCTGAAGGATTGTCCGGCTTGGGCGAGAAGATTCGGCGGGCAATGGGCATTTCTCTGGACATCGCGATTGCCGGCGCCGGCCCGGCCGGACTGGCTGCGGCACTCTATCTGAAGCGTGCCGGGCACCGGGTCACCATCTTCGAGCGCTTCGACGCGCCAAAGCCAGTCGGGTCCAGATTGATCCTGCAGCCGACCGGGCTGACGGTCCTTGCCGATCTCGGCCTGCTCGACGACATCCTAGTGCCTGCGCAGCCGCATCGACCGCCTGCATGGCGCCGATGCGAAAATCGCCGCAGCGTGCTCGATGTCCGCTATGATGCGCAGCGCGGCGGCCGTTTCGGGCTGGCGGTGACCGGGCGGCCTTGTTCGGCGTGCTTTTCCGCGCCGTCCGGCGCGAGGCGATCGCCATCGAAACCGGCGTCGAACTCGAGACGCTGGAAAACGGCGAGCGACAACGCTGATCTGCGGCAACGGGCGACGGATAAGGCCGCGGGTGTTTCAGGCGCTGTCGCTGATGCTGACGCCGTTCTACCAGTCGGATTCGACCGTGATGCCGTTTGTCCGGGACAGGCTGGTGGCGTCAGTGGTGAAAATCCCGCCAGTGCCAAACATCCTTGCCTCGATGGTGGCTGGAACCGTGGTCGATCGCTTAGGCGGATCGGTATCAATGAAGCGCGGTGGCCGCCTCGTTGCGGCGGATAAGGTTCGAAAGATGCGAACCCTTCGCTTGCAGGAATGCATGAAGGCGCTGTGGATAATCCGGGGCGACAGCGTTCTTCACCGACTTGCGTTCGCGCAATTCCTTCCGCCAAGCCTCGACTAGCGACTTTCCCTTCAGGATACAGAAATCGTCGATCCGATCGAACGCGTCGAGATAGCGGAAGATTGGTCCGTAGACAGCATCGACCAGTGAAAAGCGCTGGCCGGCAAACCATGGCCCAGCTCGGCCAGCCGCCAGTTCTATTTCGAGACGATCGAACATTGCCGACAGACCTTGGCTTTCGGCAAGTAAGGCGGCCTCGGTCGGTGCGGAATAGAGTCGACCGATTGCGTTGAGGATGGCCGAGCCGAACTCGATCCAGGCGCGATGCCGGGCGCGGGCCAGCGGGTCGGCAGGGTGGAGTGGGTTGGCCAGCGTTTCCTCAAGAAATTCGAGGATGACCGCCGATTCGAAGATCGCGGTTTCCTCGCCATTCTGCTGCACGCGCAGCAGCGGTACCTGCCGAGCGGCGATATCGCCTTGAACCAGGCCGGCTTGTTGGCGAGATCGATGGTGAGGCGTTCGAACGGCACATCCTTTTCGGCGAGCGAGATGGCCGCGCGTTGCACATAGGGACAAAGGTGATGGCTGACGAGAACGAGCTTGTCGGTCACCAGTCTGCCCGTCTCCGGGATGCCGGCGATCTTGCAGATTTCATGTTTCATGGCAGTGTCTTCCGATTATCGATGCAACTGCATCTATATAGATGCATCCGCATTAACCGTCAAGCTTGATGCAATCGCATCTATCACCTATGCTGCAATCATGACGGAGAAAACCAGTCCTTCGCCCGCTGCCATCAAAGCCTGGGCGCGCCTGATGCGCGTTTCGCGCCAGCTGATGGAAAGATCTGAAGACGCGCTGAAGGACAGCAGCTTACCGCCGCTTGCCTGGTACGATGTGCTGTATGAGCTTGCCGAAGCGGGCGAGGGCGGCTTGCGGCCATTCCAGCTGATCGAGCGCACATTGTTTGCGCAATACAACATCTCCCGGCTGTTGGCGCGGCTCGAAGCGGACGGGCTGGTCGAGAAGCTCAGGGTTGCCGATGACGGGCGGGGACAGACTATCCGCATTACGGGGAAGGGGCGCGAGACGCGCCGCCGCATGTGGGCCGTCTACGGACGATCGATCGCGGAACTGGTCGGCGCCAGGCTTTCAGATGATGATCTCGACACCTTGTCGGCTCTGCTTGGGCGGCTGCGCCATCCAGCCGCATTGGAGTAATGTGGCCTTTTGGCGCTGAAAAATCGTTGCAGCGACGTCAGACACTTCCCCACAGGAATGCCAGTGCCGCCAGCACGCCAAGCATGACGCGAACCAGATGCAGATTGCCCCATTTGACGATCAACGCCCGGGCTTGCGGGTTGGCGGCGGCCGCGTCCATCGCCTCCAGCAGTCGATTTGTCGGCATCATTGCGATCAGCGTCCATGGCCAGGGCAGGATGATCAGCACCGCCCCGACCAGATAGGCGAGATTGCCGGTCTGCCACCAGGCAATGACACCAAGAACACAGGCAACGACGGCGATCGACGCCTGCATAGCGGCGCCGCGTTTGTAGGAGGGCTGCCATTCCTGCAGCAGTGCCCTGTCATCGAGACGAAGCCGCGCCGGCTGCTCGGCAACGCTGACATAGATGGCGGCGCCCGCGAAAGCGGCGGTAACGGTCAATGCAAGCAGACCGACAAGCATCTTCCCTCCGTGACATGCCGTTTCAGTGGGGCCGTTCCAGTGGAGGCCGTCCGGCCTGGAATGCGTCAAAATGCGGAGATAGGGCTTGCGCCGGGTCCGACAATACGTCATAGACAAGCCGAACCGTAACGTACGGTACTGAGCTGGCTGCTGCCACCATCATCGAGCAGGAAAAGAGTTTGTTGCAGGCAAGCGTCGAGATCGACACGGGCGAAGCGCTGACGGCACGGCAGAAAGCCGTGCTCGACGCCGCACTTCGCCTTCTGGTCGAGGAGGGCGATCAGTTGACCATGACCGCCGTGGCGCGGAGGGCGAGCTGTTCCAAGGAAACGCTCTACAAATGGTTCGGCGATCGCGACGGGCTTTTGACGGCAACTGTGCAATGGCAAGCGTCCAAGGTGCGCGTAGTGCCGGTCGACCGCAAGGGGCTCGACCTTGCCTCGCTGACGGCGAGCCTAGAACGCTTCGCCTCGGATTGGCTGAGGGTGATTTCGAGCGACACTTCGATCGCGCTCAACCGCATTGCGGTCAGTCACGCCGGATCCGGCAAGGACGATCTCGGCGGCATCGTGCTGGAGAACGGCCGCTTCGCGCTGGCCAGGCGCCTGAAGCCGGTGCTGGAAGCCGGTCGGCAGGCCGGGCTTCTCGAGTTCTCGGACGCCGAAGCGGCATTCCGTACCTTTTTCGGGCTGGTCGCCCGTGACGTGCAGATCCGCCTGCTGCTCGGCGACCGGCTGGAATTGACTGATGCGGCAATCGGCGGCGATGCCGTCCGGGCAACGCAGCAGTTTCTCGCTCTTTACGGAGCAAAAACCGGGCCGCAAGGCCTCTAGAGCCGGATGATTTCAGGTCAACTCGACCTGAAATCTGAATCCGGCTCTAAATCAAAGAGATAGAGCATGATGTTGTCCGAAAACCGCTTCACACTTTTCGGCATCATGCTCTGAATTCACAACGGGAAGGAAAGAAAAATGCGTGTCTATTACGATCGCGATGCCGATCTCAACCTGATCAAGGGCAAGAAGGTCGCCATCATCGGCTATGGCAGCCAGGGCAGGGCGCATGCGCTCAATCTCAAGGATTCCGGCGTTAAGGATATCGCAATCGGCCTGAAGGCCGGCTCGGCGACCGCCCAGAAGGTCGAGGCAGACGGGCTCAAGGTGATGAGCGTGGCGGAGGCCGCCAAATGGGCCGACCTGATGATGATGGCGACGCCCGACGAGCTGCAGGCCGACATCTATAAATCCGAGATCGCGCCGAACATCCGCGACGGCGCGGCGATCGCCTTCGCCCACGGCCTCAACGTGCACTTCGGCCTGATCGAGCCAAAGGCCTCGGTCGACGTCGTCATGATCGCGCCGAAGGGGCCCGGCCACACGGTGCGCGGCGAATACCAGAAGGGCGGCGGCGTGCCGTGCCTGGTCGCCGTTAACCAGGACGCTTCGGGCAATGCGCTCGATCTCGCTCTGTCCTATGCCTGCGGCGTCGGCGGCGGTCGTTCGGGCATCATCGAGACCAATTTCCGCGAGGAGTGCGAGACGGACCTGTTCGGCGAGCAGGTGGTGCTGTGCGGCGGTCTGGTCGAGCTGATCCGGGCCGGTTTCGAGACGCTGGTGGAAGCCGGTTACGCGCCGGAAATGGCCTATTTCGAGTGCCTGCACGAGGTCAAACTGATCGTCGACCTGATCTATGAGGGCGGCATCGCCAACATGAACTACTCGATCTCGAACACTGCCGAATGGGGCGAATATGTTTCGGGCCCGCGCATCATCACCGCCGAGACCAAGGCCGAGATGAAGCGCGTGCTGAAGGATATCCAGACCGGCAAGTTCACCTCGGAATGGATGCAGGAATACCGCGCCGGCATGTCGCGCTTCAAGGGCATCCGCCGCAACAACGACAGCCACCAGATCGAGGAAGTCGGCGCCAAGCTGCGCGCGATGATGCCGTGGATTTCGAAAAACAAGTTGGTCGACAAGGCCAAGAACTGATCCGCAATTTCATCTTTGCGTAAGAGCCGGCGGAGCGATCCGCCGGCCCACGGTGCGAGGCCTTTGGGCCTGTGGGCCTCCGCCTCTATCTTACTTGCCGGGGCTGCACTGCTCGTCGGGGTATTCTAGGAGATTTTTCTCTCGCCTAACTTCGTCGACTGCTTAGAGGGCGCCGTTCAGGGGATTTAGCCGTAGTGCCAGTGGGGCTTTGGCTCGGTGCCGGTGAACATGATGCCGATGCGGTCCTCGCGGCGCCAGCGGACCACTGCCTTGTAGGCGATGCCGTCGGTCGGCACATAGAGCAGGAACTCGTCGGGCACGCGTGCGTCGATCGAGACCTTCAGTTCGGCGCCGCCGTCATGCATGTTGCGCACCGTGCAGGTGACCTCGGACCTGGTTATGCCGGTCAGGATCGTTGCGCCCTTGAAGACGCGCTGCCTGCGTTTGTCCCGGTTTTCCTCTTCAGCCATCGCGCATAATCCCTGGTGCGATCGGCAAGATAGTTAGGCCCGCCTGATAAACATAGCGTTATCATCGGCGGCGAAAACGATTTCGCGGTGCCCTGGCCGGGCGGAGTACAAGAGAAGGATCGTGTAGACGAAAACGGCGCCGCGCGGCGCGGCGCCGTCTGGAGTTCATCAGTCGCTCCGCTCAGCTGTAAGGCGACCAGCACTGCTGGCGCGGACCGCCATAGGGCTGGAATGTGTTGTCCCAGGCGCGATACGACCGGTAGCGGTCGTAGCACCAGCGGACATGGGCGCTGGAAAGCCTTTGTGTGCGATACTGACGCCGAGGCGGGTAATAGCCCGGCCCATAGTAGCTCGGCCCGCTGTAATAGTTGTAGGCGGGCAGCCCGAGGCCGAGGCCGAAAAAGATCGCGGAATCGTTGAAATGACGGCGATGATGACGACGGTGGCGCCAGCGCCAGCCATCGTCGCGATCACGCCATCTCCAGGCTTCGTCGCGACCGCGCCATCTCCGATGATCGCCGCCGCCCCGCCACTCCCGGGTGCCGTGCCGATTGCGCCAGCGCCATTCGCTCAGCATCCGCCTGTCGTTGCCGCCGGCCCAACTCTCGCGGACCGGCACAATGTCGGGGGCGACGGCGTTGGCCGGCACCGGAAGGACAGGGTTGGCAATTGGGCCGGCAAGCGAGGGAGCCGTCAGGCCGGCCAGAAGACCCAGCGCCAGCAGCCCGGATCTGACAGAAAGAGAAAAGAGCGGTTTCATTGCACTCTCCAAGAAATTTCAGGCCCCACGCCCGAATACCCCGAGGAAGAATGTCATTCATGGAACTTCGCGCCTGAACGGAGGATGAACGGAAAGGTTTTGTCAACCATGACGGGCAGGGCAGGCCCTTGTTTTCGGGCGCGCTTGTGGGCAAAGGTCACCGCCATGTCGCTGCGCCTCGCCACCTTCAATGTCGAAAACCTGATGAACAGGTTCGATTTTTCGGGATACCGCAACCAGCTCAACGAAGATCGCACGCTGGCGCTCTTCGACATCCAGAGCGAGGCCGAATACAAGGTGCTGGAGCAGGCGCGGGCGATTGCGCAATCCGACGATACGCGCCAGCTGACGGCATTGGCTATCGCGGCTACCCGCGCCGACATCATCTGCATGCAGGAGGTCGACAATATCGAGGCGCTGAAGGCTTTCGAATACGGTTATCTGTTCAAGATGGTCGGGCATGGCTACCGCCAGAAATACACTACCGCCGGCAACGATTCGCGCGGCATCGACGTCGCCGTGATGATGCGCAACGAGACCGCTCAGGGTCAGCCGATCGAATTCGTGCGCATGACAAGCCACGCCTATGTCACGTTCGAACAATTCGGCCTGCACACGCCGGAACTGGCAGCGCTTGGACATCAGGCAAACCAGCGCATCTTCCGGCGCGACTGCCTGGAGATCGACCTGACCGTCGGTCGCGTGCCGCTGACGCTCTATCTGGTGCACTTCAAGTCGATGGGCTCGCCCCGCAACGGTGTCGACGGGCGCCAGGCGACAATGCCGCTGCGCATCGCCGAGGCGCAAGCGGTGCGCCGGATCATCGAGGAGCGTTTCGGTGGGGATCACGCCGCCGACAAGTACTGGGCGATCTGCGGCGACATGAACGATTATCGGCAGCGCGTGAAGATCTCCGGCGACGCCTTTGACGGCTACCGCTTCGAGGTGATCGATGAGAGCCAGTCCTGCCTCAACGTGCTCACCGCCAGCGGCTTTTGCGAGAATGCGGTCGAGCGGCGCCCGGAGATGGATCGTTGGACCTTATACCATACGCGCGGACCGCAAGAACGGCATCTGTGCCAGCTCGACTACATCCTGTTGTCGAAGGCACTGGCAGCCAAGAACGCGACGGCCGTTCCCGACATCATCCGCAACGGCCAGCCCTGGCGCACGATCTTTCCGGCGGGCCAGGAGGTGGACCGCTTTCCGCGTGCCGGCTGGGATCGGCCGAAAGCGTCGGATCATTGTCCGGTGGCGATCACCCTTGAAATGGCCTGAGGATCGCTCCGTTGAGCTTCGACCTGCCGCGCAACATCATCCTGCCGGTCGACGCCGTCGACGTCAGGCTCGACCCCGGCCCGCATCCGTTCGAACGCGATAATGCGCAAGCGATCGCCGAGAATTGGCGGCGCGAGACCGCAGCCAATCCGGCGTTGTTCGACGGCACCGTGGTGCTGCTTTCGGCGCTCAGCTATCGCGATAACAGCCTCGTGGGCCGCTGCCATGCGGTGCGCTACTCGGCCTTCATGCTTTGGCGCGGCAACCGGCAGGTGGCTGGGGCCGAGCACGCCTATGCCCATGCCATGCTGGTCGCCGGCGACAACGCGCTGGTAGCGATCCGCATGGCGTCGCACACGGTCAATGCCGGCCGCGTCTACTTCGCCGCCGGCTCGTTCGAGCCAACCGATTTCCGCGACGGCCTTGTCGATGTCGACTTCAACATGATCCGCGAGGTGCGGGAAGAAACCGGCCTCGACCTTGCCGGCGTGACACGCGGCAGGCGCTACTATGCCCTGTCGACGGCAACCGGCACGGTGATCTTTCGCCGCTATCGCGAGACGGCATCCGCCGACGAGGTCGCGCAGCGCATCAGTGCCTTTGTCGCCGCCGAGGCAGAGCCGGAAATCGACGGGCCTGTTATCATCCGCAATGCCGATGACCTGCCGGACGGGCTGATGCCGCATATGAAGCCACTGATCGAGTGGCATTTTGCCGGCAAGGACTGACGCATCGGCCCGAAATCGGAAAGCACCATGCAAAGATTAAAAGTGTTAGAGCGTACTTTGTGCGTCCAAGTGGACGCAGGTCGCTCTAACGACGCATTTTGTTTTCGATGGCTTTGCGGTCGTTGCGGGCGGCGACGAAAAACAGCATGACGCCGATACCCAGCAGCGCACCCATCGCCGTTCCCATCGTCTGACCAACAACCTGCTGGAAATCGGCGGTGACATGATCGGGGTTGGCCATGCCATAGCTGGCCAAGTACCACCAAAGGCCCGCCAATGCGGCCTCGATGATCACCGTCACCAGAATCACACGCTCTTTCTTGCTCATCCCACTATTCCCCCATATCCCCAAGGCGATTGCTACCACCGCGGATTGTTTCGCGACAGGGGGAGGCGACGGCAGCGTCAAAATTTTGGGGACATCTGAAGGCGGCGCGCGCTCCGCCGCGCTATTCATGCCTCAGCGCGTCGATCGGATCGAGCCGCGCGCCACGCAGCGCCGGGAAGAAACCGAACACCATGCCGATCAGCGCCGAGAAACCGACTGCGAGCAGGATTACCGCCGGGCTTGGCGCGAAGGGGATGGTCAGCGTCAGCGAGGCGAGGCCGGCCAGCGCCAGGCCGATCAGGATGCCGATGATGCCGCCGAGCAGCGACAGCACGGTCGCCTCGACCAGGAACTGGATGAGGATGTGCTTTTCATGCGCGCCGATGGCCAGCCGGATGCCGATCTCGCGGGTGCGCTCGGTGACCGACACCAGCATGATGTTCATGATGCCGATGCCGCCGACCAACAGGCTGACGCCGGCGACCGCACCCAGCATGCCAGTCATCGTCGTGGTGGCGCTCGCCATGGCGTCGGCGATCTGGGTCATGTCGCGTATCGAGAAATCGTCTTCGCGGTCGGGCGTGATGCGGCGTGTGTCGCGCAAGATGTCCTCGACGCGCGGCAGCAGCTCGGTCGTCGGCGTCCTGTCGTCTGCGGCGACGTAAATCGAGTCGATGTCGCGGTTGCCGGCGATGCGGCGCTGATAGGCGGCGAGCGGCATCAATACGACATTGTCCTGGTCCTGGCCGAAGCCGGTATAGCCCTTCGGCTCGAGCAGGCCGATGATCTTGCAGGATGTGCGATTGACGCGAATGATCTCGCCTTCGGGGTCGCCTGCGCCGAAAAACTGCTGGCGCACCGTTTCGCCGATCAGGCAAACGCCGGTACCCGAGCGGGTCTCCGAATCGCTGAACGGGCGGCCTGAAACCAGCTTCCAGTCGCGCGCAACGAGATAGGCGCTATCAGTGCCGGTGACACCCGATGTCAGGCTCTCGGTGCCGAAGATGACGCGGACCTGCTTTTGCGAGGCAGGTGAAATGGCGCGGGCGCCGCTCAGATGGGTGACGAGCGCGGCAAGGTCCTTTTGGGCAAGCGGTCGGACCACCTGGTCGAGCCCTCCCGGTCCGCCGGGTCCGGCTGGGCGGCCGGAACGGACGACAAGCAGATTGCTGCCGAGCTTGGAGATATCGGCCTTTACCTTTTCGGTGGTGCCCGAGCCGATGGTGAGCATGGCGATGACGGCGGCGACGCCGATGACGATGCCGAGCAGCGTCAGGAACGAGCGCAGCACGTTGCGGCGGACCGACAGCAGCGAGAGGCGGACAGTTTCCCAGATCACGGTTACACCACCTCAAGGTTCATGGTGTCGGATGCGACATGTCCGTCGAGGAAGCGGATTGTGCGCTCAGCATAACCGGCGACGTCGGCCTCGTGCGTGACCATGGCGATGGTGAGGCCAAGCTCGGTGTTCAGCCTGGTCAAGAGTTCCATGATCTCGTGGGTGCGGGCGGTGTCGAGATTGCCGGTCGGCTCGTCGGCCACGAGCAGGGTCGGCCTGGTGACAATGGCGCGCGCGATCGCCACGCGCTGCTGCTGGCCGCCGGAAAGCTCGGCCGGCGTGTGGTGCTCGCGGCCGATAAGGCCGACCTCGGCCAGCGCTTTCATTGCGAGGTCATGACGCTCGCGGGCGGCAACGCCGCGATAGATCAGCGGCAATTCGACATTCTCCACCGCCGTGGTGCGCGGCAGGAGATTGTAGCCCTGAAAGACGAAGCCGACATAGAGGTTGCGCAGCATGGCGCGGCGGTTGCGGTCGAGACGGCCAGCATCGATGCCCATGAAGCTGTAGGTTCCGGCCGTCGGCGTGTCGAGGCAGCCGATGATGTTCATTGCCGTCGACTTGCCGGAGCCGGACGGTCCCATGATGGCGACGAATTCGCTGCTGCGGATAGCAAGGTCCACACCCGCCAGCGCATGGACCGTGGCCTCGCCCTGGCCATAGCTTTTCCAGACCTCGTCGAAGGTGATGAGCAGCGAGCCTGACATGATTTCAGCTCCGCTGCTGCGCTGCGGTGATGACGTGCGCGCCTTCTTCGAGGCCGGAGGTGATCTCGGTCAGTTCGCCATCGGTGGAGCCGACCTTGACGCTGACCGGCCGAGGCCGGCCGTTCTCCAGCACGTAGAGCGTGCGCGAGCCGTCGGTAGGCTGCGACGTCGCCAGGCGCTGGCGGTTGCCGCCTGGACGGCCCATGCGGCCCGTGAACAGGTCGCTCAGGCTCCACGCGCGGGCGCCTGTTTGCGCCGGCCGATAGCGAAAGGCGATCGCCGGCACTGTGAGCACGCCCTTGGCCTGCTTGGTGACGACCGAAACGGTGGCAGTCATCCCAGGCCGCAACAGAAGCTCGTTGTTGTCGACCTCGAACCGTGCATCGTAGGTGACGACGCCGTCGGTGGTGACCGAAGCGTACGAAATGTCGCGGATCTCGGCATCGAACCGCCGTTCCGGAAAGGCGTCGACGGTGAAGCGCGCATGCTGGCCGGGCTTGACCGCGCCGATGTCGGCCTCGTCGACCGCTGCCTTCAATTCCATATTTCTGAGATCGGCGGCGATGACGAACAACACCGGCGCCTGCAGCGAGGAGGCAACCGTCTGGCCGGGATCGACCGAGCGCGTCAGAACGATGCCGTCGATTGGCGCATAGATGGTGCTCTTGGCGAAGTCCGTCTGCTGCGCCTTGAGATCGGCATTGGCGATGGCAAGACTGGCTTTGGCGCTGTCGAGCGCTGCCTTGGAGCGGTCGCGCGTCGCGGTCGCAGCTTCAAGCGACTGGTCCGTCGCCATGCCGCGCCTGGTGAGTGCCGCCGCGCGCACAAGCCCCCTTTCGTTTTCGGTGAGGGTTACGGTGGCGGTCTCGACATTGGCGGCCGCCGCCTTGGCGGAAGCCTCGGCGCGCTCGATCTGCACCTCCAGCTTGGCCGTATCGAGTGCAGCCAGCACATCGCCCTTCTTCACCTGCTGGTTCTCGTTGACCGCGACCGAGCGGACGACGCCGGACAGTTCGCTCGAAATGTCGACCTGGGTGAGGGGCTGCAGCGTGCCGGTCGCCGATACCTCGACCGTGAGATCGGCGACAGCGGCCGGCGCCGTGGTATAGTCGATCCTGGCGGGAGACGCGGCGTACCATTGGTAGCCGGCGAGGCTTGCGGCGATGACGACCAGCACAAGCAGGCCATAAAGCCAGCCGCGATGGCGTTTCTTCTTCAGACCCAGGTGGTCAAGCCCGAGTGCCGTCTCTATGTCGGAAGTGGATTCCGTCTTTGGCAGATTGACAATCTGGTCCACGCCGGACCCCTATGAACGTTGGTAATCCCATCAGTGCACAGATCAGGCCGAATGGTTCAAATATCAAATTAAATTTCGCCCATGTTGGGATTGAGGCAGAAGGCTTTCTACAATGCTGACCCGGAACTACTTACTGTACGACGTATTCACGACCGAGCGGCTGGCCGGCAATCCGCTGGCCGTCGTGCTTGACAGCAAGGGGCTGGACACGGCCGCGATGCAGGCCATCGCACGCGAGTTCAACCTGTCGGAAACCGTTTTCGTGCTGCCGCCTGACAATCCCAAGCACCGCGCCCGCATCCGCATCTTCACGCCCGATTATGAGATGCCGTTCGCTGGCCATCCGACTGTCGGTTCCGCGATCGCGCTTGCCGAAATAGCTGGCGATGGCGACACCGCCGGCATCTTCGTCCTGGAGGAGAATATCGGCCCGGTGCGCTGCGCCGTCAGCAAGCATGATGGCACCATCTTTGCCGAGTTCGACCTGGCCAAACTGCCGGAACAACTGGAATTGTCCGCCGACCCGGTGGCGATCGGCGCCGCACTTGGGTTGGGTCCGCACGAAATCGGCTTCGAGAATCACCGCGTCTCGTTCTGGTCGGCCGGCGTGCCCTATGTGACCGTTCCGGTCGCCGATCTGGAGGCCGCCGCCCGGATTAGGCTGGATAACCAGGCGTGGTCGGAATTAGCACCCCGCAAGAGCGATTGGGCCTTCGCCAGCCCGTATGTCTACTGCCGCGAGACGGTGAACCACGACAGCGCCTTCCATGCCCGCATGATCGTGCCGGGCAATCCTTCCTATGAAGACCCGGCGACCGGTTCGGCGGCGGCGGCCTTCGCCGGCGCGATCATGCATTTCGACGACCCGCGAGACGGGGTCTCGCGACTGTGGATCGAGCAAGGGCTTGAGATGGGCCGGCCTTCGCGCATTCGCCTCGAACTGAATGTTGAAGGCGGCAGGCTGGCAGCCGCCCGCATCGGCGGCCATGCGGCAAAAGTGGCGGAAGGCAAGCTGTTCGTCTGATCGCGATTGGCTCGAGCGATTTGTCGGGAAATGAATCCGGCAGGGCTGGACATGGCGGATGGCGGCGGCTATATGCCCGCCGACGCTGGTTTTACCGGCGAGTGGGTGCGTAGCTCAGTTGGTAGAGCAGCTGACTCTTAATCAGCGGGTCACAGGTTCGATCCCTGTCGCACCCACCAAAGATTTCAAAGACTTAGGTGGAAAGACCCTGAGAACACAGGGAGAACGTGAGGCGCGAATTCCGCGCCTCACGCCCCACGTGGGGCTTTAGGCCGCGGCGGCCAATCCCTCCACTTTCTCGCTCGCCTTGCCCAGCCGTTCGCCGGCCAGGTGTAGCAGCGTCAGGACCGCGTCGGTGAGGCGCAGGCGCTGCGCCGGATCCGCCTCGCTCTGAATGAAGATCAAGACGTCCAGTATGCCTTCGACTTCGCAAATGTTCAGGCTGATGCCGTTGAGATCGATATCCTTGTTTGTCACTTTCCTCGTACCTATGCGGTTGGCTCACCGTCGGACCACTCTTTCGGCCGGCAGCGCTATGGCTTGCCGAACTTAAAACCTTGCGAAATTTCCGCCGCTTCTTCCCCGTCCAAGGGAAACCGCATAACCCGCCGTTGGTCTTGCTCGCCCCGCTTCACCCGGCGGGTTGCTGCTAGGTTGGACGACAACCGCTGATGGATCAATCACCACATGTGTCGAGCCGTAGCACCAAGTGAATAGTGGGGATAACTAGTACCACCTTGGGCTTTTTCGCCCATGGTGGAACGA
>NZ_RZSW01000980.1:0-1226 GCF_003997375.1 Mesorhizobium sp. M5C.F.Ca.IN.020.29.1.1
TGCAGAACCAAAGCCTGTCGTCATGCCAGCGCGGCGACTCGCCGAACGCCAGACCGTTCATCACGACATTTACTTCTTTAGCTGCTGATTTCTGCATGGACCGAGAACCTCCAGGTTGCGCGAATCGTGACGGCTAACGGCCGACGAGAAAGCGCTGTCCTGCCAAGGACGGGCGAGAGTGCTCCGTCCCGACAGGTGAGGGCCGGCGACGGCGGTTTTTTGCGTCACCAGATTAGGATTGGCCGCGTGAACCGGCTCAATGCGCCGTACGCGTCGATCCACCTCTCTCATCGTCCGCGTAACGGCGGCGTCGTCCTCGGCTGTTGTGCATCCCATCGACGGTGAACGGGATCAATAGCCGAGCCGGCCTTTCCTATTGTTGCGTTGCGGCCACAGGGTGTTTCCGCTATTGAGGCCGGACCTGAAACTAGGCTGTTCCCATCCCATGGACCTCGTCGACACGATCAAGAAAACGTTCGTTCCGATCCATCGCGAAGGCTATCCGTTTATCGCCGCCTTCGCAGCGGTGACGCTTTTCCTCGGCTATTTCTCTTCGATCCTGTTCTGGGTCTGCCTCATCCTGACGGCCTGGTGCGTCTATTTCTTCCGCGATCCCGAGCGCGTCACGCCTGTCGACGACCGGCTGGTGGTGAGCCCGGCCGACGGCATAATCACGGCGGTCGGTCCGGCAGTGCCGCCGCGCGAACTTGGCCTCGGCGGCGGCGAGATGACCCGCATCTCGGTGTTCATGGACGTCTTTTCCTGCCACGTGAACCGGGCTCCGGTGCGCGGCCGAATCACAAGGATAGAGCATCGGCCGGGCCAGTTCCTCAACGCCGCACTTGACAAGGCGAGCGCCGACAACGAGCGCAACGGCCTGGTCATCGAAAGCCCCAACGGCACCGTGGCCGCGGTGCAGATCGCCGGCCTGGTGGCGCGGCGCATCGTCTGCTGGGCCGAAACCGGCGGCACGATCGGCATCGGCGAGCGCTTCGGGCTGATCCGCTTCGGCTCGCGTGTCGACGTATTCCTGCCCTCGACCGCAACGCCGCGTGTCGCCGTCGGCCAGACCGCAGTTGGTGGTGAAACCATACTGGCCGAATTCGGCGGCATTGCCGCAACGCCGCTCGTGCGGGTGTCCTGAGCCGTGGGCGCGCCGTTCAAGAAATTCGAGGCGCATGGCGGCGGCGGCCCGCGCATCCGTGAAATCCCGATGCGCATGGTGT
>NZ_RZSW01000981.1:0-1225 GCF_003997375.1 Mesorhizobium sp. M5C.F.Ca.IN.020.29.1.1
TCAGATAGTCGTGCAGGCGCGCGAAGGCCTGCAGTTTCCTGCCCGGGGTCGAGCAGTCGATCGTCACCGGACCGTTCGGTGTTGTCAGAATCAACCGGTCCCGCGCGCTGACGATGTCCTCGACCACCTCCCACCATAGATCGGCGGCGCCGTTTATCAGCCCTGGCGCGACATAGATTGTGACCGGCGCCCCGTGCTTTTCCAGCACCGGCAGCGCCTCGGTCATGTTGTCGCGGTAGGCGTCGTCGGCGGTGATCGCCGCGAACTGGCCACCCTTGCCGCCGGCCTTGATGCGCTCGATCGCCTCGTCCAGCGTGACGAACGTATAGCCGTGCGCCTTCATGTCGGCGATCACGGCGTCGAGGAACTCAGGCGCGATGTTGAGATGCCGGTTGACGCCATCAGGCTTTTCCGGCGTGGCGGTGACCCGATGCAGCATCAGGATGGCGCCGATGCCGCCGACGAACGGCTTGGCCAGCGGAGCAAGACCGGTATAACGGACGACGTTGAGCGCCAGTTTCCGGATTGCCTCGCCCCCGTCGATCATTCATTCACCTTTTGCGCCTAGGCTCATCCAAGCACGGAATGCCTATGCGAGCCCCCAATCGCGGTGAATACGCCCTAAAGGATTGAGGTATGGTTGACGCCACCGCGTCATTTGACGGCAATCGGCTCGAAGCAATGGAGGCGGCGCCGCGCGCGTTGCCAGCGGATCATCCTGGCCTGTCGGTCTCGGTCGCCGACGGTGCGGCACTTGCGGCCTATGCCGAGTTCTGCCGTTCGGCGCTGTTCGCGCCGGCACAGAGCCCGGCCTGGATCCTGAACTGGGCCAAATATGCCGAAGCGGATACTGTTTTGGCGACGCTGAACGCTGAAGGCCGACCGGTTTTTTCGTTGGCGCTGGAAGTCACCAGCAGCGGCCGGTTCCGCGTCGCCCGTTTCATGGGCGGTCGCCATGCCAACGGCAATTTCGCCGCCGCCGACCCGCATTGGCTGACCAGGGCGGATGGCGCGGCAATCCGCTCGATGCTGGCGGCGCTCGCCAGGGCGCGGCCGGACATCGACCTCGTCGCACTGGAACGGCTGCTGCCCGATCTCGACGGCGTTGCCAATCCGCTTGTCTCGCTTCCGCATTTTCCAAGCCCCAACCTGTCGCTGGCCGTCGACTTGGCGGGAGGCTTTGATGCACTGCTCTCCCGCGCGAGCGGCAAGCGCAGGCGTAAGA
>NZ_RZSW01000982.1:0-1219 GCF_003997375.1 Mesorhizobium sp. M5C.F.Ca.IN.020.29.1.1
CCCTGATACTTCGAAGTTATATGCCACTTGCCTGATTCAATGCGGCGACGGCCTGATTGCCGCTGTTCAGCTCTTCGAGTCGAGCCTTTCGTTCCGCCAGGAGCCCGAGATAATGCATAGCGACTGTCGACCCGGCAATTGCCGTTATATCGGCGTGATCATAGGCCGGCGCAACCTCCACGACATCGGCGCCGACGATATCGACCTGATTGATCTGGCGCAGCACCGACAGGATTTTTGCCGAGGACGGCCCGCCGGCGACCGGGGTGCCGGTGCCGGGCGCGAAGGCCGGGTCCAGGCAATCGATATCGAAGGTGACGTAGGCTTTTTTGCCGCCGGTACGATCGACGATGGCATAAGCGATATCGGACGCGCGCATTTCCTCAACTTCGTGGCCGTACAGGATCTTGATGCCGAAGGTTTCGGGCGCATGGGTGCGGATGCCGATCTGGATCGAGCGGTCGGGGTCGACAATCCCGTCCTTGACCGCGCGGCCGACGAAGGAGCCGTGGTCGATGCGCTTGCCGTCGTCCGGCCAAGTGTCCTGGTGGGCGTCGAACTGCACGAGGGCAAGTGGGCCGTGGATGGCGGCATGCGCCTTGAGCAGCGGCCAGGTGACGAAATGGTCGCCGCCGAGCGATAGCAGGAACGCGCCAGATTTCAGGATCTTTGCTGCCTCGCGCTCGATCGTCCCCGGAGTCTTCTGGTGATTGCCGCTGTCGAGCAGGCAATCGCCATAGTCGACCACGGCGAGATATTCGAACAGATCGCGCGAAAACGGATACTGCGGATCGTTGTCGAGGATGGTCGAGGCGCGGCGAATCGCCTGCGGCCCGAAGCGCGCGCCCGGCCGGTTGGTGACGGCGGCGTCGAAGGGGATGCCCCACACCACCGCGTCCGCGCCCTTCACGTCCTTCGTGTATTTGCGTCGCATGAACGACAGCGCGCCGGCATAGGTCGGCTCGAAGGACGCACCCGTCCTGGCCCGGGCGGTGAAGGCGTGGTCGATGTTGCTGTTCGGCATGAAGCGATCTCCTGAGCGTCGAGGCGCAACCTTATTGGATATAATTCTCAGAAATGCGACCCCTTCCGAGGCCATGGCCATTCGAGCCCGGTCACAAATTCTTGCTTGCCGGGTGAGTCCGCATGGCCAACCAGGAATTGCTTAGGTAAGCATTAATGCAATCGTAAGTAGACATCCGCCTCCGCATGGGATGGT
>NZ_RZSW01000983.1:0-1218 GCF_003997375.1 Mesorhizobium sp. M5C.F.Ca.IN.020.29.1.1
CTCTGCAGCGCCGGCCTTCGCCGCGGCAATGGCGACAAGGCCGGAACCGGAGGCAAAGTCGAGCACGCGCTTGCCCTGTACATCAGACGGATTGTCGAGGATATAGCGGGCAAGGCCTTGGCCGCCGGCCCAGGCGAAAGCCCAGAAGGGCGGCGGCAGGCCGATCTCGACCAGTTCGTCCTCGGTCCGCTGCCACAGATCGTGCGCTTCGTCGGCCAGATGCAGCAGGACCTCCGGCACATGCGACGGCGCCATCAGCGCCGTGTTGTCGAGGATGAAGCTTTTCGCGCTGTTCGGCGTCAGCGCCGTCACGGAGCCGGCGTCAGGCCGCCCATGCGGCAGACCTCTTTCCATTCGGCCGGCGTCACCGGCTGCACGGAAAGCCGTCCGAGCCGGACCAGTGCCATCTCGGCAAGCTTGGGATTGGCCTTGACCTGTTCCAGCGTCACCGGCTTCGGCATATCCTTTACGGCGCGGATATCGACGCATTCCCAGCGCGGATCGTCGGAAGTCGTGTCCTGATGAGCCAGCGCGCAGACCTCGGCGATGCCGACCACATCGAGCCCGTCATTGGAGTGGTAGAAGAAGCCGAGGTCGCCAATCTGCATCGCCTTCATATTGTTGCGCGCCGCATAATTGCGCACGCCGTCCCATTGCGTGCCGGCTTTGCCCTTCGCCTTGAGGTCCTCGAAGGAGAAGACCGAGGGTTCAGATTTGAACAGCCAGTAGTTCATTTTTTGCTCCTCCTGGCAGCTGGCGATCAGGCAGCCGCCGGCTTGTTGAAGGTCCAATTCCATTGCCGGATTTCGACGCTTTCGAACAGCCCGGCCTTGGCATAGGGGTCTGCCGCCGACAGCGCTTGTGCCGCGGCCAGATCGGGCGCCTCGACCACGACGAGGCTGCCGTTCGGCTTGCCGTCGGCCTCGAGGAACGGACCGGCGAAGGCCAGCTTCTTCTCGCCGTTCAATCCTTCCAGGAAGGCAACATGCTCGGGCCGGGTATCGAGCCGCACCTGCAGGCTTCCAGGCTTGTCCTTGCAAATCAACGCAAACAGCATCTTCCATCTCCGGATTGTTCGAAATTACACGTCGGTTTCGGTCTTCAGCGGCCTTGTCATCAGCGCAGCGACAGCCTGGCGGATGGTGATCGTGCCGTCCAGTATGGCGGCAACGGCGGTGATGATCGGCGCATCGATCTTGCGCTCGGCGGCAATGCGGG
>NZ_RZSW01000984.1:0-1211 GCF_003997375.1 Mesorhizobium sp. M5C.F.Ca.IN.020.29.1.1
GCACTGTACATAACGAAAGCCAAGCAGACGGCATTAGCAAGCTCATCCTGATCGACGGTATCGTCCTCAGGCCAAGGTCGTCTAATCACGCCGCTTCGACCATCTGGGCGGCTCCACGAACGCCCGTCACCATTTCTTCGACGTGGTCTGTAGACATCGGAGTGGACAGGCACAGTTGGCACGTTGGCGAGACGATCACGTCTCTGTCCTGCAGAGCCCGAACGAACATGTCCATTTTTCTTTGCTGCTCGGGCGCTGCTCGGGCCTCACGGTAGCCTTTGGGAGCTTCAGGCCGCAGGTGTATGCGGAACATCGATCCCATGCCCGTCACGGAGTATGGGAGGCGTTCCTGACGAAACATCTCGGCCAGCGAAGCGCGGGCATATTCGCCCAAATGTTCGAGTCGTTGAAAACTTTGCTCTGACAAAGATCGCATCGTCGCAATGCCTGCTGCCATTGACATCGGATTTGCACTGAAGGTGCCGGCCTGAGGGACGAGGGGCTTACCATTCGTCGAATCGAAGGGAATCATGGATCGCGATGGGCCTCCGACCGCGCCGATTGGTAGGCCCCCACCGATGATCTTGGCAAAGGCACAGAGATCCGCTTCGAACCCAAATCGGGTTATGCCGCCGCGATACGATAGCCGAAAGCTCATCACCTCGTCAGAAATCAGAACGATGCCATGACGGGCCGTGAACTCGCGCAGAAAGGCAAGATAGGTGGGGTCTATGGGAACCAATCCGGCACGTTGCGGAAGGAGATCTATTACGACCGCTGCGAGCTTGTCGGTGTTCCGTTCGAGAATTTCTCGGGTTGCTCCGATCTCGTTGAATGGCAAGACGACCGTGTCGGCGGCAAGGGATTCAGAGGTTCCCGCACTATACGGTATGGCGTTCGGCACTGACCGGGGTCCCCAGTTCGACGGCGCAGAATCGAGGCTGACTTCAATCGCATCATAACTCCCATGAAAGGCGCCTTCGAGTTTGGCAATTTTCCGCCTCCCCGTTAAGGCACGCGCTGCCTTAATAGTATACATGACCGCTTCAGTCCCGGAATTCATGAAGCGGACCTGGTCAAAGTAGGGGACCCTGTCACAAAGCAGTTCGGCAAATTCAACTTCCAGCTCCGTCGGGCCGCTGAAGCCTATGCCCATTTCCAATTGATGATGAAGCCTGTCCAACACCGGTCGACAGCCGTGGCCGTGGATC
>NZ_RZSW01000985.1:0-1206 GCF_003997375.1 Mesorhizobium sp. M5C.F.Ca.IN.020.29.1.1
GGCTTCAAGCTGAAGTTCGTGCACCTGTCTCTGTTGGCGGGCGCGGGCCCTCACGCGAGGTCGTTTCCCGTTAGCTCCTTCAGGTCACAAAGAATGCAGCTGCCGTAAGCGACAGACCTGGAGAGAGAGTGACGAATTGTGTTTGAACCGCGCCGCCGATCCCGTCGCTGTCGAAAGAGAGCGCTCCGGTTGAATTATTGTAGATGATACGGTCGGAACTGTCGTGCGCGGCCGCACCCGCAAAGAAAGCGGCGGATGTGAGCGCGCCCGAGCTCAGCCCGGCAAAAATGGCGTTGTCGATGTGGAGCTTGTCCTGGAGCTTGTTGAAGTCGGTGATCCTGTCGATATTGCCAGCTCCCAAAGCGGTATTGAAAACAAAGGCATCATTGCCGCCATTGCCAGTCAACGTGTCGGCGCCACGGCCGCCATTGATGACATTGGCGCCTGCATTGCCCTTGATTGTCTGGGCGAACTCATTGCCGGTGAGGTTGATTGCCGTGGTCGCGGACGGATACCTGGCGGCCAGAAGCTCGACCTGCGAGCCGGCCGCAAGCGCATAGCTCACCATAGTAGCCACGCTGTCGCGACCGCCGCCTATCGCCTCAATCACCTTGTCGCCGGCATTGTCGATATAGTAGCCGTCGTTGCCCCCGTAGCCAATCATCGTGTCGGCGCCGCCGAGACCATTGATGGCATTGGCGCCGGCGTTGCCCTGGATTGTCTGGGCGAACTCGTTGCCGTTGAGGTTCATAGCCGCCGTGCCGGACTGGCTGGTGGTGGCGAGAAGCTCGATCTGTGACCCGGCCGAAAGAGCATGACTCAATGAGGCGAGCACCTTGTCGGTGCCGCCGCCGACCGCCTCGACGACCCTGTCGCCTGCATTGTCGACATAATAGGTGTCGTTGCCGCCGTAGCCGGTCATCGTATCGGCGCCAGCGAGGCCGTTGATGACATTGGCGCCGGCATTGCCATGGATAATCTGGGCAAACGTATTGCCGGAGAGGTTGATTGCCGTCGTGCCAGACGGATTCGTGGTGGCGAGAAGCTCGATTTCCGAGCCGGCCGCGAGCGCATAGTTCAGCGAGGTGAGCACCCTGTCGGTGCCGCCGCCGGCCGCCTCATTCACCTTGTCGCCGGCATTGTCGACGTAGTAGGTATCGTTGCCGCCGTAGCCGATCATCGTGTGGGCACCGGTTCCCTGAAGTA
>NZ_RZSW01000986.1:0-1200 GCF_003997375.1 Mesorhizobium sp. M5C.F.Ca.IN.020.29.1.1
TGGTATTTCAGGACCCGCTCGCCGCCTTCAACCCACGCGCCACCGTCGCGCGCGTGCTCGACGATCCGCTGCGGATCCATGGCATCGCAACTCGATCAGAACGCCCGCGCCGCATCTCCGCTCTGCTCGATCGTGTCGGCCTGAGCGCTGATCTCGCCGGCCGCGCCATCCACGAGATCTCGGGCGGCCAGCGCCAGCGCATCGCGATTGCTCGCGCCATCGCGACAAAGCCGTCGCTGATCGTGCTCGACGAAGCGGTGTCCGCGCTCGACGTATCGGTGCGCCGACAGATCCTGCAATTGCTGCTCGATCTGCAGCGCGAGGAACGGATCGCCTATCTGTTCATTTCGCATGATCTCGGCGTTATCAGCGCCATCGCCCATCGTGTCGTCATCCTCGACGCCGGCCGCGTCGCCGAGAGCGGCAACGCCCGTGCGGTCATCGGTGCCCCGCAATCGACGATCGGCAAGGCGCTGGTGACGGCAGCGCCAAAACTGAACAGGACCAGCACGCAAGGCGCGGCCGATCGTCAGTAACCCAGCGCGCAACCATCTTTGCGTGGATCGGACGCGCCGGTAAGCGTGCCCTTGTCCCAGTCGATCAGCACCAGTTGGCCGCCGCCATGCGGCTCGGTTGGGATGGACACGTCGTGGCCTCGCTCGCGCAGGCCGGCGATCGCCTCGGCCGGAACGCCACGCTCCGCCTCCACTGCGTCCTGGCGGTAAAACACCCTCGGCGCATCAAGCGCCTCCTGCGGGTCCATGCCGAAATCGATAATGTTGGTGAGCAGGTGGACATGGCCGAACGGCTGGTAGCCGCCGCCCATCACGCCGAACGGCATGATCGCCCTGCCCTTGGCTGTCACCATGCCCGGCATGATGGTGTGCATGGGGCGTTTTCCCGGTGCGATGCGGTTTGGGTGGTCCGCCGCCAGGCGGAAGCTGCTGCCGCGGTTCTGCAGGACGACGCCGGTGCTCGGGCCGACCACCCCGCTGCCGAACGTACCAAAGGTCGAGTTGATGAAGCTGACCGCATTACGATCGCGGTCGACCACGGAGATGTAAACGGTATCGCTCTGCTGAAGCTCAAGCCGAGGCAGATGCGTCATCGCACGCGCCGGATCGATCTCGGCGCGGAGCCGGTCCGCATGGGACCTGGACAACAACTGCTCAACCGGAACATGGACGTGGTTCTGGTCGC
>NZ_RZSW01000987.1:0-1198 GCF_003997375.1 Mesorhizobium sp. M5C.F.Ca.IN.020.29.1.1
GCTCAAAAATGAGTATCGGTTCGATAATCCATTAGGCTTCCAGGTTACGGAATACCGGCGCGACCAGGAATCGCTGCCCGACGCCGCGCCGGCCGACAGGACGGTACAATGAGGCGGCGGCTGAAAACGGTGGCGCTGTCGGCCGCACTTTGCTTGGCGTTGTCGATCCCGGCGCTGTCGCGCGACAGCCGGATTCGCTACGTCACCTTCAACAACGACAATGTCGTGACGGTCCAGGCGGCGATCGGCGTCTCGACGATGATCCAGCTGAGCCCGACGGAAGTTATCGAAACGATTTCCGCCGGCGACACGATCGGTTGGTCGATCGTCCCAAAGAAGGGATCGGGCATCCTGTTCGTCAAGCCGCTGGTCGAAAGGGCCGAGACCAACGTCAACATCGTCACCAACAAACGGGTCTATTCCCTGCTCCTGGTCGGCTCCCGCGAACCGTCCCTGCGGGCGTCGTTTCATGTTCGCTTCAAATACCCTGACGAGGACGTAAACGCGCGGCTCCTCGCCCAGGCCGAAGAAAGTGCCCGCAATCCATCGCTTAAGAACATCGACCCGTCGATGCTGAACTACGACTATGCCTATCGCGGTGATGACTCGCTCAAGCCGCGCGTCGTGTTCGATGACGGCAAGAAAATGTTCCTGCAATTCACAGGTGACGTGCCGGCGATCTTTGTTGTCGAAGTCAAAGGCCGTGAATCTCTGGTGAACCTGCGCACCGAAGGCGAATACATGATCATCGACAAGGTTGCGCAGCAATTCACCCTGCGCGCCGGCGACAAGACGTTGTGCCTCTACAACCGTCAATCTCCATCGCAGCGCATGCCGGACCCGATTGAAGACATTTATGGTCCGTCGAAACTCGACAAAAAGAGCAAGCGCCGCCAGTTCGAACAGAGGAGCCGCTGATGTCGAGCATAGACTATCATGAGCTCGACGGTGGTAGCCCGGTTGCCCGGCGAAATGCAGGCTTGGGCACGAAACTCGGTACTGCGGGGATCGGGCTGCTGCTGGCCGGCGGCCTGCTTTATATAAATTGGCCGAGCGGGCCGTCCGACCGGAACACGACATCGAACGAGGAGGAAGCTTTCGAGCCCTCGACTTTTCAGCCGCGCGAGCCGGCGACGCCGGCGACGGCGTTGCCACCGCAAGACCAGATTGTCATTCCACCACCTCAGACGCCGCCGCC
>NZ_RZSW01000988.1:0-1196 GCF_003997375.1 Mesorhizobium sp. M5C.F.Ca.IN.020.29.1.1
GTTCGAGAATTTGGGCCCGTTCGTACTCGGCGATCATGCCCTGGAACTGCAGCATCAGCTGGTCTTCCGGGGTGTCGGCATGCGGCGCTTTGATGAAGACGGTCTCGACACCGCGGCGGGCGAACTCCTCCATCAAGAGAACCTGATAAGCATATTTTCTGCTCAACCGATCCGGGGAATGGATCAAGACAGCCTGGATGTGTCCCTCGGCCGCCAAGTCGCGCAGTCTCTCCAGCCCCGGCCGCGCCAGGCTGGCACCGCTGAACCCCGCGTCTTCGATGATCCAGTCATCGGGCACGCTGAATCCTTGCTCGCGGGCGAATGCGATCAGCGCCGCCGTCTGGCTGGCAATCGTGTTGTCCTCCTTCTGCTGGTCGGAGGACACCCGAGCATAAATCGCTGCGCACGTCATCGCTTCCCTCCCTTAGCCGCGGACCCGGGCCGACGATGCGAACCCGCTCCGCAACCAGGATTCCGTAGACCTGTGCCAATTTGGCCGGCAGCAGGCGGTCAAAGACAGGCTCGAGAAGGACGCTGCGAACATCGCTCTCCCGCCGCTCAGCCATGGCCGTCGGCTTCGCCGAGAAAAGCCCGAAGCGCCCGATCCACCATGGCGCTGATCGTCGTTCCTTCCGCCGCCGCCCGCGCTCGAATCGCATCGACCAAACTAGGCGCCAGCTTGAACGTCACCGCCTCCGTCGGCTCGGTCACTGGCACCGGCCGGCCGATCGCCTGCGCCTCCTCGATATACCGATAGGCCTGACGTCGGGACATGGTGAATTGGCGCGACAACGCCATGGCTGCCTCCGCCACGCTCAGCCCACGCGCAAGCAACCCATGGGCCGCATTGATCCGTTCGGTCTTCTGCAAATCCGTTGAGCGCGGCATGTGACATATGCGTATTACCTTTTGCGACGACAGTCAAGCACAGAACGAGAACGATCGAGCGAAATCGACCGGTCAAACACAAAGTTACCTTTTGCGTTCAGGGATTGATCTCGCCGCTGCTTACCAATATCTACCTGCACTACGTCTGCGATCTATGGGCCGAGCGCTGGCGACGGCGCGAGGCTACCGGCGACATGATCATCGTGCGCTACGCGGACGACATCGTGGTCGGTTTTCAATACGAAGCCGATGCCCGGTGCTTCTGGGACATGATGCGTGAACGGTTGCAGGAGTTTGCGTTACAGCTC
>NZ_RZSW01000989.1:0-1193 GCF_003997375.1 Mesorhizobium sp. M5C.F.Ca.IN.020.29.1.1
AGGCCGGCTACACCGCGGTAATGTCGCACCGCTCGGGCGAAACCGAAGATTCGACCATCGCCGATCTCGCCGTCGCCACCAATTGCGGGCAGATCAAGACGGGCTCTCTGTCGCGCTCGGATCGCATGGCCAAGTACAACCAGCTCATCCGCATCGAGGAAGAGCTTGGCAAGCAGGCGCTCTACGCCGGCAAGTCGATCGTGAAAGGCTGAGCCCACAGAAGATATCCGGAATGAAAGGGCGGGGGCATTCCTCGCCCTTTTTGTTTCAACACCGCCAAATCCGGTCATCCGTAACCGTCCATTAAGCACAATCGGGCGAGAAAGGGGCTAGGTCGCAGAGTGTTAGAGCGTCCTTTGCGCGTCCAAGCCGACGCGCGGCGCTCTAAGGGATTTGGATCATGTGGACACGTCAGCACAAGCAGAGAAACACCGGTCGGCTGATCATTCCCTCGCTCTGCGTGGCATTCCTGGCCTATTTCGGATTCCACGCCTATCATGGCGAATTCGGCATCTATTCCAAGTATCGGTTGGAAGCCGAAGCCGTCGATTTGCAAAGTGAGCTCGATGCCGTCAAGGCGCGCCGGGTCGACCTGCAGCGGCGCGTTCAGCTGATGCATCAGGGCACGCTGGAGAAGGACATGCTCGACGAGCAGGCGCGCAGGGCACTCAATATGTCCCATGCCGACGAAATCACCATCATGTTGCCAGCTACGGCAAGATAACCAAATTCAAGTTAATCGACGATATTTTCAATGATTTTAATCGCTTAGATGCATGTCAGCCATGCATTTTTCAGCATGGCGAAACGCTTTCCCGCGTGTTAGCCTTCCCAAATCGGTGGGGAGAACTGATCTCCCTCAGTGTCCGCAAGAGACGCCAACAGGGAGTGATGCATGGCCACCGCCGCCAGAAAAGCGCCTGCCAAATCCAAATCCAGATCCGACGGCAAATCGGCGGGGGTTTCGGCCCCCAAACCTGTCGACTTCACCAAAGACGAGGAGCTTGACGCCTACCGGCGCATGCTGCTTATCCGCCGCTTCGAGGAAAAGGCCGGCCAGCTCTACGGCATGGGCTTCATCGGCGGCTTCTGCCATCTCTATATCGGCCAGGAAGCAGTTGTCACCGGCATGAAGATGGCGCTGGTCGATGGCGATCAGATGATCACCGCCTACCGCGATCATGGTCACATGC
>NZ_RZSW01000098.1:0-14832 GCF_003997375.1 Mesorhizobium sp. M5C.F.Ca.IN.020.29.1.1
ATCGTATATGATATAGGATTGCATTGAGCGAAGCATCGTGTTAGCCAGTGATCCTGTCAAGAGGCAAAGATGCAGGCCATGAACTTAAGCAATGCCCGAGAAGCCGACCCCGCTAGCGGACGCATCCAGCGATCCAACAGCCTAGTCGAGGACGTGTATGACGCGATCTTCGCGCAACTCATGTCACTGAAGATCGCGCCTGGCTCACGGATCACCGTCGACAGTCTGGTCAAGGAACTCGATGTATCCCACACGCCAATCCGTGAAGCGCTTGGCCGCCTCGAAGGCGAAGGCCTTGTGCTGAAGACACATTTGATCGGCTACCGCGCCGCGCCGCAGATAACCAAGCGCCGATTTGACGAACTTTATGAGCTTCGCCTGCTGCTCGAGCCGCATGGGGCGGCCAAAGCAGCCGCATTGATGGATGAGGCGAAACTTGCGGTGCTTCAAGAATCCGCAGGGGGCATGGCGCGCCGCGAAGGCAAGGATGAACGCCTGCGTTACTCAAACTTCGCGCGGCAGGACGCCATTTTCCACGACAGGATCATGGAATTTGCCAACAATGATCTCGTGCGCGAGACTCTCGCATTCCAGCACACGCACTTCCACATCTTCCGCCTGATGTTCCATTCACGCGTTACCGAGGAAGCGCTCGACGAGCATGAGGCCATCCTGGCCGCCTTCGCTGCCTCCGATCCCGCTGCGGCGGAACAGGCAATGCGCCGTCATATCGAGCATTCTCGTGATCGTTTGCTGCTAGCGTTCGATTGAGACTGTCACGATGTCCGTCACCGTCCACATCGGGAGCGCCGCCGTCAAGCTGGATGCATCGTTGATAATGCAGGTAAACGCCCGGGACATCCCGGGTTCCCTTTTCTGAGACCCGCGCCGCCGGGCGAGTGCAATGCCCGCCCGACTTCCATTCACAAAACGAGGAACCGACCATGCCAGGCAAGAAAATACTGATGTTGACCGGTGAGTTTACCGAAGAATACGAGATCTTCGTCTATCAGCAGGCGATGGAGGCCGTCGGCCACATCGTCCACGTTGTCTGCCCTGACAAGAACGCTGGAGACCTGATCAAGACGTCGCTTCACGATTTCGAAGGTGACCAAACCTACACCGAAAAACCCGGCCACTATGCTTTGCTGAACAAAACCTTTTCGGAGGCGGAAAAACAGCTCGACCAGTATCATGCCGTGTATTGCGCGGGCGGTCGTGGCCCCGAGTACATCCGCATCGATAAGCGCGTGCAGGCGATAGTCCGCCATTTCCACGAAAACAAGAAGCCGATCTTTACGATCTGCCATGGCGTCCAGATCCTGATCGCGGTCGACGGCGTCGTGCGTGGGAAGAAAGTAGGTGCGCTGGCTGCCTGCGAGCCGGAAGTGACCCTCGCCGGCGGAACCTATATCGACCTGTCCCCGACTGAGGCCTATGTCGACGGAACGATGGTCTCGGCAAAGGGCTGGACCGCACTTGCCGCGTTCATCCGCGAGTGCCTGAAGGTGCTGGGAACGGAAATCCGCCACAACTGAGTCAATCGGCCCGATGCATCCCAGACGGGATGCGTCGTGATTGCCAGGTCTGTCGCTGCAGGCACGGCTCCACAGGCCTGAGATGCGTCACGGCTGCGTCGGCCGCGTCGCCGCCGCCAGCGTGTCGATGTCGTCGTAGAGCGCCTGGCTGTGATAGTAGAGCTTGTCGAAAACGGGTTGGGTGCGCCTGTAGGTCTCGGCCCATCTGGGGTCCGGCAGGATTTCGGCGCCGTAGCTCACGAAGCTCTCGGCCGCCTGTTCGACGCGCGAGAAGCGGCCGGTCGCCTTCGCGGCCATCGCGGCACAGCCGACAATGCCGCATTCGGGCTCCCGCGGAACCAGAATCGGAATGTTGAAGGCACTTGCCTTGATCTTCAGCCAGAGTTCGGTGCGCGCCCCGCCACCCGCGGCGATAACGCGCTCCAGCGGCTTGTTTGACGCGCGTTCCATGATGCGGATGTGACGCGTCATGGCAAAGGCGATGCCTTCCAGGATCGAGCGGTGCAGATGTTCCATGCCATGCCCGGCGCCCAATCCGAAGAACTGCGCGCGGGCGTTGCGATGGCGCCCCAGGCGCTCGCCGGTGAGAAAGGGCATGAAGAGCAATGCGTCGCAACCGGCGGGTGCCTCGGCGGCGCAGGCGACGATCTCGTCATAGGACAGCGCGTTGCTGTGGAAGGCGCGGCGTGCCCAGCGCATGCCGTCGCCACCGGTCTCCAGCAGCACGAATTGCGCCCAGTTGCCTTCGATCGTCGCAACGTTCGAGATTTCCGGGTCAAGCAGCGGCTTCTCTGCGATCGCCGTGATGATCGCGCCCGTGCCGGTGCTGTCGGAACCCATTCCCGGCCGACAAGCGCCTGAGCCGAGCAGTGCAACCGGATAGTCGGCGCCGCCGACCAGCACGGGGGTGCCTGACCGCAGGCCGGTCTCACGCGCCGCCTGTTCGGTGACGTGGCCGACGACATCCAGCGGGTTGCGAATTGGCGGCAACTTGGCGGCATCCAGACCCATGCGCTCGATCATCACCGGCGACCAGTCGAGCCGCTCTGGGTTCATCAGGAAGCTGCAGGACCCATCGCCAGTATCCATGGCAATCTCGCCGGTCAGCCGGTAGTTGATGTAATCCTTCGGCATGATGGCGACTGCGCTGCGGGCGTATGCGGCGGGATCGTTGTCTCGGACCCATTGCAGTTTGAAACCCGGCCATGCGGGGGTCGGCGTGTTGCCGCTTTCGGGCAGGTAGCTGTCCGGCTCATTCGCTTCCTCGAAGCGACGTACGAGATCGATGGTGCGCTTGTCGTTCCAGAGCGGCGCCGTCTCGCGCGTCAGCGCTCCGTGCGCATCGAGCAGGACCAGCCCGTGCATCTGCCCGCAGACGCAGATGGCGGAGATGCGTTCGCGGGCGCCATGGAGGCGGTCCAGCACCATCTTGACGCTCGCTCGCGCACCCTCCCACCAATCGACCGGCCGCTGTTCGGCCCGGCCGAACTCCGGCACGATCTGGTCGTGCTCTCGCGACGCAAGTTCGAGGATATTGCCGGTGACATCGATCAGAGCGGCGCGGACGCTGCCGGTGCCGACGTCGATGGCAAGGAAAAGCTCGCCGCTCATTTCGGCAGATTCCTGAGATGGGCAAGCATGTGATCCTCTGTCTATCGGTCAGAGCAAGCGCGGCGTGACGAGAATGCGTTCCATGGCATTAGCCTTTCGCCGCTTCGATGGCGATGCGCGAAATCTTTTCGAAATCCGGCCCCGACACCGGGATCGCGATGTCGAAGACCTCTGCGATCACCTGCGTCCAACCATGCAGGAAATATGTCCAACCGTCCTCGATCTGCAACTGCTGTCGGGCCTGCTGCCGCCTTGCCTGGTCAAGGAAGATCAGGTCACCGCGATAGTTGAGATCCCAGGCAATGCCGCGCTGGGGGAACACGCCGTCATCAGTGATCGGCGAGCCTGCGGCGTCCTTGCCAAGTCCGGTCGCGTTGATCACCAGCGAGCCTGGTTTCAGCGCCGCCAACGTCTCATCATTGATCTCGGGTCTGTCTGCCAGGACATACTCGATCTCGACCGTCGACATCATCTCTCCGTGGATACGCTCGATTTCGTCGAGGCGCGGCTGCGAACGGTTGGTGACAACGATGCGCGAAGGTACGTCGGCGCCACGTTCCTTGCGCATCAGGTGCCAGGTGATCGCAATCGTCGATCCGCCGGCGCCCATGGACAGGACTTCCGCGCCGGTGTCTGCGAAGTATCCCGCCGGGACGAAACCATCTATCGCAAGGCCCGAAGAGATCGGATCCTTGGCATGGCAGATGAGTTTGCCGCCCCGCTTCGACAGGCAGCTGGTCTCGTGCATCAGGCGAGCGTGCGGATCGATCACGTCGAACAGGTCGCGCGCTGCGTTGAAGAGATCGATCTTGTGCGTGGTGACGAGCGCGCCAAGCGACAGCGGGTCGGAGTTTATGAAGGAGACGACCTCACGGTAGGCCTCCGGATCGGCATGAAGCGGAAAGTCGATGCCCTTGAGAACCGCATCCTTCAGCCCGAGGTGGCGCGCCCATGCAGGGAAAACCCGCATGATCGAACTGCTCGTCGTCGTGACACCGATAAAATAGAGTGTCGGCCGGGTAGCCGGCCGATAGCGGCTCATTTGCCGATCTCCCGGATTTCCCTCGCGCGCAGCACAGCCGCAGCAGTGCGAAGTGAAGCAGCGATCTCGAAGGGAGCCTTCATGCCGGCACCGTGCGGGATTGTTGCCCATAGAGGGCGGAGATCAGCTTCGCGTCACGCGGTCGCCAATCCGGGTTGTCGACTTCCTTCCAGCCTCCATCGTCGGCGACCACGCGCGAGCGCATGCCTCCCGATTTTGCGATGATCTCGTAGTCCTGCCCTGAATCGGCCGGATAGCAGAACAGCATCACCAGATCGTCTTCCCCGACATTGATCGAGCGGTGGATCCAGAAAGGGGGGACGTAACAGACGGTCTGCGCATCGACGGACAGGATCCGGATTTCGCCCTCCGGCGATTCCATCAGCATGAGGCCGTGCCCCTTCTGGCCATGGTAGTTCTCGGGCCGGTCGGCCTGGTTGTGGATGTGACCGCGTGTCATGAAATACTCGTCGCCGACTTTTCCGGGCGCCATGCGCGTGACGCCGAAAATCAGATCGCCCGACTGCTCGGTCGGTCGGAACTCGGAGACCTCGTAGACGATGCGCTCGCCCCACGTCGCGCGCATTGCTTCGAAGGCAGCGGGGTCCGCGTAGAGCCCGTCCAGATCGCAGAAGCGTTTTTGGTAGCTGCCGGTCGCATTTCCCATCGCACCAGTCGACAGATCGACCTTGCATCCAATGGGCTCAAACAATCTTGTCAAAGGACTACCTCATATCGCGTTACTGTTGGCATCGGCGCTGATCTGGACTGCACCTCCTGCTTTTCGACAAGAACCACACTTGCTTTGCAGGGTACGATTTGCTCTCCCTATGCAGACCAGCTTGGAGGTTGCTGGATTATGGCAGATTTCGACTACGAAGCACACGACAGTGAATTGGGCGTTGTCGTCATGCCGCCCCCGCTTTCTTAAGCAATCCGAGAGAACCGCCTTGCTTCTCCAAGTCGCCTTCGACAAGCCTGAACACCTGGCCCTGCTCCGGCAGATGAAGGCGTTCGCCGACATTATCGAGATCGGCACGCCGTTGCTGAAACGCTTTGGCCTCTCTGCCATTACCACGGCGCGCGAACTCTGCCCTGAAATCATGGTGTTGGCTGATACCAAGACCGTCGATGGCGGCCAGCTCGAGGCTGATATGGTATTCGGCGCCGGTGCCGCGTTCATGACGGTCCTGTCGTGTGCTTCGTCCGCCACCCACGAAGCAATAGGAAAACGTGCCGCCGCCTTCGGCGCGACGGTCATCGTCGATACCATCACCGAGTCGGGCGAGGCAGAATTGCTTCCCTTGAATGCTGTCTTCCCCGAAAGCTTCGGCTATGTCGCGGTCCACTCGCCAACAGATGCGCGGCTGGCGGGCAACACCTCCACGTCACATATCGACGCCGTGAGAAAGATGCACGATCGCGGCTTCCTGGTTTCGCTCGCCGGCGGGATCGGCCCCGACACGCTGGAGGCGGTGATCGCAGTCGAACCCGAAATCCTCGTGGTTGGCAGTGCCATTACAGAATCCGCAAGCCCGAAAGAGGTAGCACGATGGATTCGCGACAGATTGCCCAATCCAGGCCGTGGCTGGCCGTGGGACAGGAGATAACCGACCTTCTTGGCCGGATCGACGTCGACGCATTTGCAAGGCTGGTGCAGGCGTTCGATGATCCCGGTCAGCGATGGTTCTTTTCCGGGCAGGGGCGTTCCGGCCTTGTCGCGCAGATGGGCGCGATGCGCTTCATGCACCTTGGCCGAACGGTGCATTTCGTCAGTGAGGTATCGGCGCCGTCGATCCGCAAGGGCGATGCGCTGCTGATCATCTCCGGCTCTGGAGAGACACCGGTCAGTACAGGCTTTGCCCGCATCGCCAAGGCGGAAAGCGCCAAGATCGTTACGCTGACGCATAAGCCAGCGGGGACCTTGGCCGGCATTGCCGACGTCACGCTGCATATACCCATCGAGGAATCGAAACAGTTTGGCGGCAGCCTGTTCGAGCAATCCTGCTTCATCCTGCTCGACAGCGTTGTGTTCGGCTTGGCGCAGCAGATACCAGACGCGCACAAGCTGATGTTGTCCCGCCACACCAACTTGCAGTGACGCCCGTGCCGACGGTGCGAGCACCGGTGACGGGATTGTCGACCGGGTGGGATTTTCTCAGGCAAGATCGAGCGGTCTCCTGGCGGCGCCGCGCTCAAACCGCTGCGCGCTTTAGGGCGATATGCCTCAGCCCGGAAGCCCCGAGGTAGCTCATCTTCCGTTACGGCATGGCACTGGACTCGCTGTGTGATGCCGATATTGTACTTGAGGAGCGTTGGTGCCGTGCTCTGGCGGCGGCAACCGACGGAGATACCGGCAGCTGGTTCGCAGGAACAAGTCCCGGTCAATATGGGAGGAAGTCTGATGAGAATTGGGGCCTTTTTGGCCGGCTTTTCGGCCTTTTCTGCGCTTGTTGGCGCACCTGCCTTCGCGCAGGACAAGCCGTTTGCGGGAGTTACCGTGAACGTTATTACGCAGACCGGTGCGATTCAGGAGCCTCTACAGAGGCGCGCGCCCGAGTTCGAAGCGCTCACCGGCGCCAAGATCAATGTCATCGCGGTGCCCTTCTCGGATCTTTATCAAAAGATCCTCACCGACTGGGCGAGCGGCACCAACTCGGTCGACGCCGGCGTGTTCGCCCCGCAATGGATGGTCGACTACATCGCCGGCGGCTACCTCGATGACCTGACGCCGCGGGTCGAGGCCGACAAGGACATCCAGCAGGAGGATGTGGGCGCGTTCTTCCGGGACTTCTCCGAGAAGTACAGCGGCAAGACCTACATGATCACGCTCGATGGCGATTTCCATATGATGTACTACCGCAAGGACGTGCTGGAAGCGGCCGGCCTGGCAGTGCCGAAAACCTGGGACGAGTATCTCGAAGTCGCCAAGGCAACGCATGGCAAGGATATGAGCGGCGATGGCACGCCGGATTTCGGCTCGTGCATCGCCAAGAAGCGCAACGCGCAGAGCTACTGGTTCGTCACCGATGTGGTCGGCTCGATGACCCAGTCCAAGGGAACCAGCCAGGGCACCTTCTTCAACACCAAGGACATGACGCCGCTCGTCAACAACGACGCCTTCCGCAAGGCGCTCGACTTCCTGTCTGAATCGACCAAATACGGCCCGCCGGACGAGCTAAACCTCGATGTCAGCGACACAAGGCCGCTCTTCGCTTCCGGCCGCTGCGCTCTGAACCTCGACTGGGGTGATGTAGGCACGATCTCGATCGACCCTGCCCAGTCCAAGGTGATGGGCAAATGGGGCGCGGCGATCATGCCTGGATCCAGGGAGGTCCTGAACTGGGACACCGGCAAGCTAGAGGCCTGCACGGCCGAAAACTGCCCGCACGCGATCGACGGCGTGAACCATGCACCATTCGCCGCCTTTGGCGGCTGGGGCGGCGGCATCAACGCGGCGGCCGATCCAAAGGTAAAGGACGCCGCCTACGCCTACTTTTCGTTCATGACGCAGCCGGCACAGTCGAACGCCGACGTGACCGTCGGCGGCACCGGCTTCAACCCGTATCGCACCTCGCAGCTAAGCTACAGCGACCTTTGGAAGAAGGCCGGCATGAGCGAGGAGGAGGCAAAAGTGTACCTGGGCGCGATCAACAGCAGCATGAGCAGCCCGAACATGATCCTCGACCTGCGCATCCCACAAAATCAGAAGTATCAGCAGGTCGTGCTGGACGAGGCGGTCTCGCGCTTCCTCGCCGGCGAAATCGATAAGGAAGCGACAGTCGCCGCGGTCGAGGAAGGCTGGAATGAGCTGAACGAAGAGATTGGCAAAGACGAGCAGCTCAAACTTTACAAGGCCACCATCGGCGCCAAATAGGCAGCCAAGCAATCGACCCGGCGTGGCATCGGTCCGCGCCGGGTCTTATGCCTGCCCCACTTTCCCGGGTTATGATGACCGCAACCGACACTATGCCAGGAGCTGCCGACCGCCGCAGCTGGGCCGAATGGCTGGACGGTCACTCGGGCCGGATCATGGTGTTGCCAGCCGTCGTCGTGCTCCTCTGCTTCGCGATTTTTCCACTCATCATCTCGGCCTATCTCGCGCTTTCGCGCTTTGCGCTCGCGCCGGGCGGATTTACGCTGAAATTCATCGGACTTGTGAACTTCCGCAAGCTGCTGGTCGGCTCGCAGCAGTATCACCTGCTCGGCAAGTTCGGCACCTTCGGTTTTGTACAATCCGTTTTGCTGGCGTTGATCGCGGCAGGGCTGCTTTTTCTTCTCGCCCGCTATCTCCGGCGTGGCAGGCCGACGATCGCCGGCATGGTTGGTCGCCTTCTCGCGACGGCAACGGCTATGGGCCTGGCGGTACTTGCGCTGGCCATCATGGCGCCGGGCGGCGTGCCGGGGACCGTCGTCAACACGCTTCTCTACGTGTTCGTCGGCGTATCCGTGCAATTCGCACTGGGGCTGGGCCTCGCGCTCCTCTGCGGCCAGCCGATCCGCGGCCGGAATTTCTTTCGTGTCCTCTTCTTCATCCCGCTGATGGTAACCCCGGTCGGCATCGCCTACACGTTTCGCATGCTCGCAGACATGCAGAAGGGGCCCTTCGCCCCGCTCGTGCGCGCTTTCGGCATCAGCGAGTGGTCGTGGGCAACAGAGGCCTGGTCGGCGCGACTCATGGTGTTGGTCGGCGACACCTGGCAGTGGACGCCGTTCATGTTCATCGTGCTGCTGGCGGCCATTGAGAACCAGCCGCGCGATCAGGTCGAGGCGGCGCGGCTCGACGGAGCCAACGGCTTCCAGATTTTTCGCGACATTACCTGGCCAGCGATCGCGCCGATTGCCGCTACCGTCGTGCTGATCCGGCTGATCGAGGCCTTCAAGATCATCGACCTGCCGAACGTGCTCACCGGCGGCGGCCCTGGCCTGGCAACGGAATCGATGACGCTCCATTCCTTCATATCCTGGCGCACCCAGGATCTTGGCGGCTCGGCCGCTGTCGGCTACATGCTCCTGTTCATCTCGACCATCGTATGCGTCTCGTTCTTCAACTTCGTGGTCCGGCCGGCGCGCCGGTTCGAAGCATGAACACCGAGCCCCGCTCACTGGCGCGCCGGCTGTTCGAGCCGGCCTCGATCGACAGCCAGGCGCCGGTCGCCAAGATCGTGACCTATGCGCTGCTGTTCCTGTGGACGCTCGTTGTGGTGGTTCCTCTCTACTGGGTGCTGATCACCTCCTTCAAGGGGCCCGGGGAGGTCGATAACGGGCCGTTCTATCTCCCGTTCGTCGACTTTGCCCCCTCGCTGCAGGCATGGGATTTCATGCTCGTGCAGAATTACACACTGCGCCCTTATATGAATTCCGTCATCGTCGCGGTGGCCAGCACGCTGCTCGCAGTCCTGATCGGCTCGCTGGCGGCCTACGCGCTCGTGCGTATCCGCTTCCAGGTGAAACTCGCCGCCGTTGCAATCTTCCTGATCCTGCTCACCGCAATCATCGTGGCAGTGGCCACTTTCGGCGTGCGGTGGGAGATCGCCATTGCCGTGGCGGCCGCTCTCTTCATCATTGCGCTGTTCACGCTCGTTGGACGCACGAAGCTTGCGGTCGGCAATAACGACATTGAGTTCTGGATGATCTCGAACCGTATCATGCCGCCGATCGTCGCCGTATTGCCGATCTATGTGATGTTCCAGCAGATGCGCCTGCTCGACACGCAGGTGGCGCTGATCGCCACCTACACCGCCATCAACCTGCCGATCGTCGTGTGGCTGACGCGCGATTTCTTCGCCGGCATCCCGCTCGACCTTGAGGAGAGCGCACAGATAGACGGAGCCTCCAAGTTTCGCGTGTTCTTCACCATCGCGCTGCCGCTGGTGCGATCCGGCTTGGTCGCGACTTTCCTGCTGGTACTGATCCTTGCCTGGAACGAGTATCTGCTGGCCCTCTTCCTCTCCAATGCCGATGCGCAGACCATGCCGGTGCTGGTATCGGCACAGAATACGACCCGCGGTCCGCAATGGTGGAACATGTCGGTGTTGATCACCGTGATGATCGCCCCCGTGATCGTCATCTCCACCATCCTGCAGAAGCACATCGCGCGCGGGCTGCTGGTCGGCGCAGTGAAGGGCTAGTCGATATGCGGGTCACCCTGTCCGATATCTACAAATCCTTCGGCGTGGTCGAGGTGGTCAAAGGGCTCGACCTGGAGATCGAGGACGGCGAGTTCCTGGTGCTGCTCGGCCCGTCGGGCTGCGGCAAGACGACGGCGCTGCGCATGGTCGCCGGGCTTGAATCGGTGAGTTCCGGCCGCGTCCTCATCGGCGACCGCGACGTAACCCACGTACTGCCCAAGTATCGCGACGTGGCGATGGTGTTCCAGTCTTACGCGCTCTATCCGCACATGACGGTCGCGGAGAACATCGCATATCCGCTGAAGCTGCGGGGCGTACCACGAACCGAACGCGACGCCTCCGTCCGCAGCGCTGCAGTAAAAGTCCACCTTGAGGAGTTTCTCGACCGCTATCCACGGCAGCTTTCCGGCGGTCAGCGGCAGCGCATCGCGCTCGCCCGCGCCATGGTGCGGCGGCCGAGCGTCTTCCTGATGGACGAGCCGCTCTCCAATCTCGACGCCAAGCTGCGCGGCCACATGCGCTCGGAGCTGAAGCGCCTGCAGGCAGATCTGGGCGTGACGACGATATACGTCACCCACGATCAGATCGAGGCCATGACCTTGGCTCACCGTGTTGCCATCATGAACCGGGGTGTCGTGCAGCAGATCGCGACGCCCCGACAGATCTACGACGATCCGGCGAACCTGTTCGTCGCCGGCTTCATCGGCTCGCCGCCGATGAATTTTCTCCAGGGCGAGCTGGTCCAAGGTGCGTTCGCCTGCGCAGAAGGGCGATTTGCGACCAGCGTTGCCGAAAGCCGGAAAAACGTCACTGCCGGCCTCCGGCCCGAGGATTGCCGGGTCACGGGCGCATCGGAGGGCAAGATCGCGGCGCGGGTCTATGCCGTGGAACTGATGGGCGATCATACCTTGATCACCTGCCAATTCGGTGGGGCCACCGTAACGGTCAAGGCCGATAAATCGGCGCATTACGATATGGATGAGCCGATCGGGATCACATTCCATGACACTGCGGTCTTCCTGTTCGATTCGGAAACCGGCACCCGCATCGGCGGCCGCGGCCGTGGAGAAGCGGCCGCGTGACTCTCGCTAATTCTCCTCCACGAACACCTCTTCGCGCTTCTTCTTGACCGCCGGCAGGAAGACGATGACGAGCACGGCGAGCGCGATGAAGAGCAGGCCGGCGCTGATCGGCCTCGTCACGAAGGTGCTCGGGTCGCCGCGCGCGAGAATCATGGCGCGGCGCAGGTTTTCCTCGAGCAGCGGCCCGAGCACGAAGCCGAGCAGCAGCGGCGCGGGTTCGCAGCGCAGCTTGGTCAGGAGGTAGCCAAGCAAGCCGAAGAAGGCGACGGCGTAGAGGTCGTAGATGTTGGTGTTGACGCTGTAAACGCCGATCGAGCAGAACGCCATGATGATCGGGAAGAGCACGTAATAGGGGATCGTCAGGAGTTTTACCCAAAGCCCGATCAGCGGCAGGTTCAAGATGATCAGCATCAGATTGCCGATCCACATCGAGGCGATGATGCCCCAAAACAGCGCCGGCTGTTCGATCGCGACATTGGGGCCGGGCACGATGCCCTGGATGATCATCGCGCCGATCATCAGCGCCATGACCGGGTTGGCCGGAATGCCGAGCGTCAGCATCGGGATGAAGGAGGTCTGCGCGCCGGCATTGTTGGCCGATTCCGGTCCGGCGACGCCTTCGACGGCGCCCTTACCGAATTCCCCGGGGTTTTTCGATATACGTTTTTCGACCGTGTAGGAGGCAAAGGCTGCAAGGATCGCGCCGCCTCCCGGCAGGATGCCGAGCGCCGAACCGATGGTCGTTCCGCGCACGATGGGCGCGGCCATGCGGCGAAAGTCCTCGCGGGTCGGCATCAGGCCGGAGACACTTCGGATCATCACGGAGCGCTCGTGCTCGTTTTCAAGGTTGCGCAGGATTTCGGCAACGCCGAAGACGCCGACCGCCACCGCGACGAAATTCAGCCCGTCGGCATATTCTCGGATGCCAAGCGTGAAGCGCGGCGTGCCGGTGTAGATGTCGGTGCCGACAATGCCGAGCAGCAGGCCGAGCACTACCATCGCCAGCGCCTTGACGATCGAGCCGTGGGCGAGCGCGACGGACGAGACAAGGCCGACGATCATCAGCGAAAAATATTCGGCTGCGCCGAATTCCAGCGCGATCGCCGTCAGCGGCGGGGCAAAGATGGCGACGAGGAAGGTCGACACCGTGCCGGCGAAGAACGAGCCTATCGCCGCGATGGCGAGCGCCGCCCCGGCGCGACCGTTCTTGGCCATCTGGTAGCCGTCGATTGCGGTGACGGCTGACGAGGATTCGCCGGGCATGTTGATGAGGATGGCGGTGGTCGAGCCGCCATATTGCGCGCCGTAATAGATGCCGGCGAGCATGATCAGGGAGGAGACCGGGTCGCCGATCTGGAAGGTGATCGGCAACAGCATGGCGATGGTGGCGGTGGCACCGATGCCGGGCAGGACGCCGATCAGCGTGCCGAGAAGGACGCCGATCAGGCAGAAGCCGAGGTTTGCCAGCGACGTGGCTGTCGAAAAGCCGAGCGCGAGGTTGTCGAGGAGTTCCATATTCATCTCCTCAAAACTGCAGCCACGGGCCGAAGCGCCGGAACGGCAGGCCGAGCGCGTAACTGAAGACGAGGAACGCAAACAGCGTCAGGCAAGCGGAGAGCACGAGCGCGGTCAGCGGCCTCATGCGACCGCTGGCAAACGATGCGATCAGCGCCGTCAGGAAGATCGAGGGGAGGAAGCCGAGGCTGCGTACGGTCAGGCCGAAGAAGATCGGGGCAGGCAGGATGAACAGCATGCCGCGCCAGGCTATATGCCCGATCGGCTCGCTCTCGAAGCGCACCGCTTCGATGAGGATGACGACGCCAAGCAGGATCAGGACGATTGCCAGCACCAGCGGGAAATAGCCCGGTCCCATCCGGAAGGCAGTGCCGATTTCGAGGTCGAGCGACTGCAGCGCGAAAAATCCACCGAGAAAGATGAACAGCGCGGCGCATATGCCGTTGGTCGTGTCGATTGTGAAAGGTTTCATGACGTCCTCCCAGGCCCGCGCCGCGCGCGCCGGTGCAGTGCGAAAAACGGGGCGCTGGTGGCGCCCCGTTCAAAACCTCAGTCGGCGTACTGGCCGGCGGCTTCGATGATCGGCTTCCAGCGCGCGATCTCGCCTTCCAGCTTGGCCTTTAGCGCGGCCGGAGTCGCGTCTGCTTCGGACGACGGCTTTGTGCCGAGCTCGGCGAAGCGGGCGGCGACATTCTGGTCCTTCAGCGCGACCTGAAGCGACTTCGACAAGCGCTCGGTGACCTCGGCCGGCGTGCCCTTGGGCGCGTAGAGGCCGTGCCAGATGCCGACCTGCACCTCAGGGAGACCGGCTTCCGTCGTTGTCGGGACGTCCGGCAGAACATCGAGGCGTTCAGGCGAGGTGACGGCGTAAGCCTTGATCGTGCCGCCCTGGATCTGCTTGGTGGTATTGGTCGTCTGGTCGCACATGATGTCGACCTGACCGCCGAGAAGATCGGTCATGGCCGGGCCGGTGCCCTTGTAGGGCACGGTGACCAGCGGCGTGCCGATGGCGCTCATGAACAGCATGCCGCACAGATGCGAGGCCGCGCCTATGCCGGCATTGGCGACGGTGACGGTGTCCTTGTTGGCCTTGGCGTAGTCGACCAGCCCCTTCAGATCTGTCGGCTCGAGGTCCTTGCGGCCGACGATGGTCATCGGCACCTCGGTGACGAGGCCGACATATTCGAAGCTGTTCAGCGTGTCGTATGCGAGCTTTCGGTACAGCGTCGCGCTGGTCGCCATGCCGATGTGATGGAGGAGCAGCGTATAGCCGTCCGGCTCGGCGTTCGCGACGCGACCGGCGCCCAGTGTGCCGCCGGCGCCGCCGACATTCTCGACGATGATCTGCTGGCCGAGATCCTTCGACATGGCTTCCGCGACGAGGCGCGTGACCGTGTCGGTCGGGCCGCCGGCCGAAAACGGCACCACAACCGTGATGGTGCGTTCGGGATAGGTTTGCGCGCCCGCGGCGAACGAATACAGCGTAGCGGCGGCGGCCAGAACGGCGGCGAACTTTCTCATCGTGATTTCCTCCCAGGATATGAATTCCCAACCGCCTCCTGGAGTTCTTAACACCGGCTGCGGATGGACCAATAACGAGCGTAACCCAGCGGATTGAAATCGGACTCAAGCCGCAAGCTGCCATTATACACAAGTCCGCGCAAATGGGTGAAAAGGTGGCATCAAGCCGGAGGGCTGCGGAACGCCCAATGCAGCGGCTCAGGACAAATGCTGATCTGCAGTGATCCTTCGCGCCCCCCTCTGTCCTGCCGGACATCTCCCCCACTTGGGCATATGCGCTAAGATAGCTTCGGCATGGACTGAAATTTGCGCTTTCGTGGTGGTTCACGCCATCGATGTCGCAAGGCATGGAGATTTTGGCGCAGGGTTGCCAAGGGAGGTTGAGCAAAGAT
>NZ_RZSW01000990.1:0-1184 GCF_003997375.1 Mesorhizobium sp. M5C.F.Ca.IN.020.29.1.1
GCCTTGGAACGGCCGTGCAGCGTCAGGTTCTGTTCGGCCAGGCGCCCCTTCTCGGCTCGTGCCTTCTGCTTGCGGGCCTGGCGGAGATTGACGATGTCGGCCATGTCGCGCGGCCCGTCGGATCACTTCTTGCGGAAGGCGTCGAGCGACACCACTTCGGCGCCTTTTGCGGCATCGGCCGCGGCAGGCTTCTTTTCAGCCTCTGCGGTCTTCTTCTTCTCAGGCTTTTTCTCGGCGACGACGGCCAGCGGTTCGGAAGCGGGCTGGCCGCCCAATTCCTCTTCTGCCGAGGTCTCCGTCCTCACGTCGAACTCGAGCTCGAAATTGACGGACGGGTCGTAAAAGCCGCGCACGGCCGAGAACGGGATTTCCAGCTTTTCCGGCACGTCGGAGAAAGACAGCCCGACTTCGAAGCCGGTGTCGGTCACTTTCAGGTCCCAATACTGGAACTGGATGACGATGGTCATCTGTTCGGGATAGCGCTCGCGCAAGCGGGAAGATACGCGCACGCCCGGGGCGCCGGTCAGGAAAGTGATGAAGAAATGATGGTTGCCGGGAAGGCCGGTACGCGCGACCTCGGCCAGGACCTTGCGCATGACGCCGCGCAATGCCTCCTGGGCCAGAATGTCGTAGCGGATGTGGTCGTCGGCCATGTGGCTGTCGGGTTCCGTTGAATCGTCCGCATAGCTGTAATCAAGCTTGAGCGCGGCGTAAACCGGATATAGACGCCGGCAGCGCAGATGCGAGAGGGCATGCCTCAGATTTGATCGCTCAGGCGCCAGCGAGCGCGCTGTGCTTTTGCGCGTCGGCCGCCGGCTGCCGCTTGCCAAAGGCGCGCAGGAAGGTGCGCACGCCATGTGTCGCCGATTGCAGCACCTCGTCATCGGTCGGCGTGCCGCCGAGCATGAAGGTGGTCTGCAATTCGGCATTGGCAAGGGCGAGAAACTGGCGCGCCGCGACATCGGGGTCCTCGATGTCGAGGAAACCGGCATGGGCGAGGCGGGCGAAACGGGCGGCGATCGCCGGCCATGTCCTGCCCGGCCCCTGTTCGCGCCATTCGGCAAAGAGCTCGGGATAGCGCTCGCCCTCGGTCTGGATCAGCTTGCGCAGGAATTTTCCGTCGCGGTTGCAGATACAGTTGCGGTTCATGCGCACAGCAAAAGCGATCAGATCGGCCTCGAGAT
>NZ_RZSW01000991.1:0-1181 GCF_003997375.1 Mesorhizobium sp. M5C.F.Ca.IN.020.29.1.1
CAGGCTGCGGGCCTGCTGGGGGTTCAATCCGAACGTCGACCGAAATGTCGCCCTGGTGGACGGCTTTCTGAATGGCAAGACCGTTGCCGAACTGGCGCAGGAACATCGTCTTTCAAAAACAAGGACGCGCCAGATCATCGAAAAGGCCGACCGGCTCGTGGGCGGGGGTATCTTGACCAAGGCCGAACCGTCCGAGGCTCCGCCACGATCCGATTTCATGGCGGCCTATCGGTACGTATGGAGCCTGGCCGAGACGCACCGGCTCGGGAGCGTCGCACCACACCACTTTTTCAAGGAGCTGCAGCGCGCGGGTTCACTGGAACAGCTTGTTGACCGCATTCAGCGTAATCCCAAGCGGGCTCCAACCATTCGTGAGCTCGCACGCCTCGTGTACCTGAACGAGACGGGCAAGAGCCCCTGGCCGGCGATGAAGCGATCGAAGATCACGATCGCGCAACCAGGCTGCGCGGCTGATCATCCGGATCGCGGGCTTCATTGCCAACGCGCGCTGGAACCGGCTGTCCAGGAACTGGTTGAGAGCGCCGCGGCGGCCGGGTGGACCAACGACGAGATAGCGTATGCACTCCACGAACTCATGCGAACACATCAAATGTGACAATTGCGATGAGAGGCACCGCGTGTCCAGGCCGAGGGCGAACCGGAGAGCAGGTCGCCGGCCATTCGCTACGGTCATGCCTCGCCTGGTCGGCCGAAGAGCGCTACTCCAGAAGCAGCTCGGCCACGTCTCGGCCGAGATGCGAAAGGCACAGGCGAAAGGTTGAGGAAGACAACCGTCATTGACGTGTTCCGGGCGATGGCTAGATTGCCTTCGCGCGGGCGAGGATTGCCCGCCTTGCCAAGATAAGGAATAGACGCGTGGCTACAGGTACGGTGAAGTGGTTTAATGCAACAAAGGGCTTCGGGTTCATCCAACCGGACGCCGGCGGAGCGGACGTTTTCGTTCATATATCTGCGGTTGAACGTGCCGGGTTGAGGAGCCTCGCCGATGGCCAAAAGGTCAGCTATGAGGTCGAGCAGGACCGGCGCACCGGCAAATCGTCTGCTGGCAATCTCCAGGCGATTTAAGTCGCTCAAAGGCCGCCCATTTTTGAGTCGGCCTTTGCAAATCACCCCTCCGCGCCGGTAGGTGGCTGAGTATCCAGGCCGGCACAACCCCGGGC
>NZ_RZSW01000992.1:0-1170 GCF_003997375.1 Mesorhizobium sp. M5C.F.Ca.IN.020.29.1.1
GTCTTCGCCGGTTCCGGCGGCTTCAAGACCACCTCAGTGACGATCCCCTCCGCCCTCAAATGGGGCGGCGGGCTCGTCGTGCTCGATCCGTCCAGCGAGGTCGCGCCGATGGTGATCGGCCACCGGCGCAAGGCCGGTCGCAAGGTGATCGTGCTCAACCCCGCCGACGCCGCGACCGGCTTCAACGCTCTCGACTGGATCGGGCGTTTCGGCAGCACCAAGGAGGAGGACATCGTCGCGGTGGCGGCCTGGGTGATGACGGACACGCCGGGCCGAGCCTCGGCGCGCGACGATTTCTTTCGCGCCTCCGCAATGCAGCTTCTGACCGCGCTGATCGCCGACGTCTGCCTGTCGGGCCGTACGGAAGGAAGGGACCAGACTCTCAGGCAGGTCCGCGCCAACCTGTCGGAGCCGGAGCCGAAGCTGCGCGAGCGCCTGACGAACATCTACGAACAGTCCGAATCCGAATTCGTGAAGGAGAACGTGGCGCCCTTCATCGCCATGACGCCGGAGACGTTTTCCGGCGTCTACGCCAATGCGGTGAAGGAGACGCACTGGCTCTCCTATCCGAACTATGCCGCCCTCGTCTCCGGCGACAGCTTCACCACGGACGAGCTCGCTGCCGGCGGCACTGACATCTTCATCGCGCTCGACCTGAAGGTGCTGGAAACGCATCCGGGACTTGCCCGCGTCATCATCGGCGCGCTGATGAATGCGATCTACAACCGCAATGGCGATGTTAAGGGCCGCACGCTGTTCCTGCTCGACGAGGTCGCCCGGCTCGGCTTCCTGCGCATTCTCGAGACCGCCCGCGATGCCGGCCGCAAATACGGCATCACGATGACGCTGCTCTACCAGTCGATCGGCCAGATGCGCGAGGCCTATGGGGGGCGCGACGCCACGTCCAAATGGTTCGAGAGCGCGTCCTGGATTTCCTTCGCCGCGATCAACGATCCTGAGACCGCCGACTACATCTCGAAGCGTTGCGGCGACACGACGGTGGAGGTCGACCAACTCAGCCGCTCGTCGCAGATGTCGGGTTCGTCGCGCACGCGCTCGAAGCAGCTCGCGCGCCGGCCGTTGATCCTGCCGCATGAGGTGATGCGCATGCGCGCCGACGAACAGATCGTCTTCACGGCCGGCAATCCGCCGCTCCGATGCGGCCGCGCC
>NZ_RZSW01000993.1:0-1169 GCF_003997375.1 Mesorhizobium sp. M5C.F.Ca.IN.020.29.1.1
CAGCCACCCTTTTCGAACTGGCGCTTCTGCACGTGATAGCTCAGATGAACGACGTCGAAGCTCGGCTTGCCGGAGCTCAGTTCGATGACCGTCTTCTGCCGCTGCTGTTGTTCTGGCGTCGCCTCGGCATTGACCTTGATGCCGGTCAGCTCCTCGAATTCGGCGATATATTTCAGGATGGTGTCGCTGCGCGGGCTTTTCACCAGATTGACGTCGAGCGTCGTGCCGGCAAAGCGCTTCCAGTCGACGCTGGCGGAAAAGCTCGGGCGAAGGCCGGCCAGGCCCGCTGCGGCGAGCGCCGTGGTTCCTGCAAGGACTTGCCTTCTTGTTGGCTTAAACGGATTGGACGACATTTCTTCCTCCCTGGGTTGCTGTCGTTGTGGGTAGTGTCGCGGCAGCCGCGAACCATACGTCCTCAGATCTGGAGCGCCAACCGGCGCGCGTTGTCGATATGCCGGCTGATCGCCTCGACCGCCTTTTGCGGGTCGCGGCTCTCGAGCGCTTCGATCACCGTCAGGTGCTCCTGCATCACCGGCACGACGCGCCCGTCGATACGGAAACGCTCCTGGTGGATTAGCCTGATCTTTACCGAATTGATCAGATACGCCTTGGCGATGATCTCGTTGCCCAGCGCATCGATGAAGGTGTCGTGCATGGCCCAATCGATGTTCTGGGCCCTGGCTTCCATTTCCGGCGTCGGCGCCTGCGACAGCGCTTGAGCCAGCATGTCCTCATGCTCGTGCCGCAGGCGGGCGAGCTCGGCGTCGGAGGCGTTGACGGTGAACAGCGCCACCGCTTCGCGCTCCATGAACAGGCGAAACTGGAAGGCCTCGCGGATCAGGCTGATGTCGATATGGGCGATCTGCATGCCGCGCTGCGGGATGGTCATGAGAAGTCCCTCGGCCTCGAGACGCGGCACGATCTCACGGATGGCACCAAGCGGCAGGCCCGTAAAGGCAACCAGCTCACGCTGCGACACGAACTGTCCCGGCCGCAGATCGCGGGCCAGCAAATGCCGCGTGAAGCTGGCATAAGCTTTTTCCCTGAGGGTGGCCGGTTCGCTGCTGTCGTCCATTTCAGCGCTTCCCTTTGCCAATCAGGCCGGCTCTGTCGCAAACAGCCTGTCGTAGGCGGCAGCAAGCTGTTGCCGCCCTTGCGAAGCCATCGGC
>NZ_RZSW01000994.1:0-1169 GCF_003997375.1 Mesorhizobium sp. M5C.F.Ca.IN.020.29.1.1
CATAGACCATGCCGCATGACACGCCCCTTATCGCCACCATTGTCGCCGGTTTGGGGCTGGCTTTCGTCTTCGGCGCAATTGCCAATCGCTTCCGCATCCCGCCGCTGGTCGGTTACCTCATCGCTGGCGTGCTGGTCGGGCCTAACACGCCGGGCTTCGTCGCCGATGCCGGCCTCGCCAATGAACTGGCCGAAATCGGCGTGATCCTGTTGATGTTCGGCGTCGGCCTGCATTTCTCGCTGAAGGATTTGTTGTCGGTCCGCGCCATCGCCGTGCCCGGCGCCATCGTGCAGATCGGCTTCGCGACAGCGCTCGGCGCCGCTCTTGCTTGGATGCTCGGCTGGTCGATGGGCGCGGGGCTGGTCTTCGGGCTGGCGCTTTCCGTCGCCTCGACCGTGGTGCTGTTGCGTGCCTTGCAGGAGCGGCGGCTGATCGAGACGGAGCGCGGCCGCATCGCCGTCGGCTGGCTGATCGTCGAGGATCTGGCCATGGTGCTGGCGCTGGTGCTTTTGCCGGCGTTGGCTGGCGTGCTGGGCGGCCAGCAGCAAGGGGAGACCCATAGCAGCCTGCTGTCGCTGCCGGCCAGCTACGGCATCTGGAGTGTCGTCGGCATCACGCTGGCCAAGGTCGCCGCCTTTGTCGTCGTCATGCTGGTGGTGGGCCGCCGTGTCATCCCCTGGATCCTGCACTACGTCGCCCATACCGGTTCGCGTGAATTGTTCCGGCTGGCGGTGCTGGCCATCGCGCTCGGCGTCGCCTTCGGCGCCGCCAAGCTATTCGGCGTCTCGCTGGCGCTGGGCGCTTTCTTCGCCGGCATGATCATGAGCGAATCCGCGCTCAGCCATCGAGCCGCCGAGGAATCGCTGCCGCTGCGCGACGCCTTTTCCGTGCTGTTCTTCGTTTCGGTCGGCATGCTGTTCGACCCGTTCAGCCTGATCAGCAATGGCTGGCCGATCCTGGCGACACTGGCCATCATCGTCATCGGCAAATCGCTGGCGGCCTTCGCTATCGTCGTCGCCTTCCGCTATCCGATCGCGACCGCGCTGATGATTTCGGCAAGCCTTGCCCAGATCGGCGAATTCTCGTTCATTCTGGCCGAGCTCGGCGTCGGGCTGAAGCTGCTGCACGAACAAGGACGCGACCTCATCCTCGCCGGTGCTATCCTGTCG
>NZ_RZSW01000995.1:0-1162 GCF_003997375.1 Mesorhizobium sp. M5C.F.Ca.IN.020.29.1.1
CATCCGGCCGGGCGTGCGACGCCGTTTCTTTCGCGATCTCGAAAGCTATTTCCTCGCCGCCCGTCTCCAGGAAAAATACATTCCGTCGTCGCGCCGGCTGCGTCCGGTCGAAGTGACCCAGACGCTGGCGCAGACCACCAAGATCGAAATGGATCTGCGGCTCGAGGCGGCAGCGCTTTCGGAACTCGGCGAGAACACCAAAGACGATCCCGGCTTTCGCGTCCCGTCCGTCGACTGGGAACGTACTGGCCGTGACGTACTGACCATGGAATGGGTCGACGGCATCAAGATGAACGACATTGCCGGCCTCGCTGCCGCCGGCCATGACCTGAAGGCGATCGCCGTCAACCTGGTCCAGTCGTTCCTGCGCCACACACTGCGTGACGGTTTCTTCCACGCCGACATGCACCCGGGTAACCTGTTCGTCGAGCCCGATGGCACCATCGTCGCTGTCGATCTCGGCATTGCCGGCCGGCTCGGCAAGAAGGAGCGCCGGTTCCTCGCCGAAATTCTCTACGGCTTCATCACCCGTGACTATTTGCGCGTCGCCGAAGTGCATTTCGAGGCCGGCTACGTGCCGCGCCAACATAATGTCGCGGCATTCGGCCAGGCGATCCGGGCGATCGGCGAGCCGATCCACGACCAGCCGGCTGAAACCATCTCGATGGCCAAGCTCTTGGCGCTTCTGTTCGAGGTGACCGATCTCTTCGACATGGCGACGCGCTCCGAACTGGTGCTGCTGCAGAAGACCATGGTGGTGGTCGAAGGCGTCGCCCGCACCCTCGACCCGGCCTTTAACATGTGGAAAACGTCCGAGCCGGTGGTCGGCGGCTGGATATCGGGCAATCTCGGCCCGCGTGCTCTGCTGGCCGACGCACGTGACGGCGCCAGCGCGCTGCTGGCGCTGGCCCGCCAGGCGCCCGACCTCGCCGCCCGCACCGAGCGGCTGTCGCGCGAGATCGATTTGATGGCCGAACACGGGCTGCGTTTCGATGAAAGGACGGCGCGCGCCATCGGCAAGGCCGAGGCGCGCTACACCCGCTCCGGCCGGCTGGCGCTGTGGGTGATCGCGCTGGCAATGGTCACCATCGCGTGGAAGCTGCTCTGAACGCAAGCAATGACAGCAGTGCTGTCATTGCAGTCATGCTGCTTATTGCCTATG
>NZ_RZSW01000996.1:0-1161 GCF_003997375.1 Mesorhizobium sp. M5C.F.Ca.IN.020.29.1.1
TTGTTGACAGAGGCCGCCATCGCTGCGAACATAAAGAGAACAAAGGCAATGGTACGTCAGGACGGACGCCACGACAAGGCGGTGGGCCGGGAGACAGCTCATGAATACGACCATAGCGCCGCTGGTGCCTGAACTTTGGGCTGATTTCGAAGATCTTTTCGGTAAGCAAGGCGCCTGCTACGGTTGCTGGTGCACACATTTTCGGCTGTCGCCGGCAGCGCGCCGCGCCAGCAACCGGGAGCGCAACAAGGACCACATCAAGGCGCGGATCGAGGCCGGGCCACCACCGGGCCTGCTGGCGTTCGAGGATGGCAAGGCGGTCGGCTGGATGCAAATCGGCCCGCGCGCCGACGTGCCCGAATGGAACAATAAGGGCAGGGGGTCGGCGCCGGTCGATCCTGCCGACGCCACGGATCCGGGCGTCTGGGCGATCTCCTGCTTCTTCATCCGCGTCAAGGCGCGCGGCAGGGGCGTGACGCACCGGCTGGTCGAAGGCGGCATCGAGTTTGCTCGCCAGAATGGCGCGCGGCTGGTCGAGGCGTGTCCGATCGACCTGTCGAAAGATTCGCGTTCGATCGGGCTGTTCGTCGGCTCGTCGCGGGTCTTCGAGAAAGCCGGCTTCGAGAGGCTGGTCGAGCGCAAGGCGGGCCGACCGCTGATGCGATTGGTGCTTTAATCAGTGTGCTGTGCGCGCCGCTGCCGCGGCGGTCGCTCGGCGGCGGCCAAATCTCGTAGCCGGCCTGCATAATCAGACGGTTGACATCCAGCAGGAATAAATCCGCCTGCGGCCCGTTCCTCCTCGGATTTTTCCTTGGAGGCTATCAATGTTTCATTTTTCCCAGACCACTCGCTCGATCCGGTTTGTCTGTCGGCCGGAAGATTATGGCGTCATCGCGCCGCCAGTAGCAGCCAAGACGGTTCTGCCGGACTGGTTCCGCAAATTGCCGGCAGTCGATTCGCAGCAAGCGTCGGCCACCAACAATGGTCTGACCGTCAAGCGCTGCATGCCGTTTCTCGATGCGATGACAACCGGCTGGATCCTGCCGCTCGCGGCGACCGTCCGCCTTGAGATCAAGGACGGCGGCCGCGTCGTGGATGCCGGCTGGGAGTTCGACAGGGTGATGGTGAGCAATCATGGCGCCCATCAGGTCGCCGGCAACC
>NZ_RZSW01000997.1:0-1152 GCF_003997375.1 Mesorhizobium sp. M5C.F.Ca.IN.020.29.1.1
GGAGTAAGGGAGTAAGGGAGTAGGGGAAATATGACTGGCACGAAGCCGCACGATTGGTATGGCTTCCCTACTTCCCTACTTCCCTACTTCCCTACTTCCCAGCGCCTTGTACACCGCAATGCCGGCGGCGAGGTCTTCGAGGGCTGCGCCGACCGATTTGAACAGCGTGATCTCACTGGGGCTCTGCCGGCCCTTCTTCTGGCCGCGTGCCAATTCATGCAGGTCGGCGACGATGGCTTGCGGCTTCAGCACGCCCGAGGCCAGCGGCTGGACGATATCGCCCGCCTCCTTGGCGGCGCCTGCCCGGGTATCGACGTAGACGCGAGCACGCGCAATCGCATCGTCGTCGCTTTCGCGCATGACCGGCGTGAAGCCGCCGACCAGATCGACATGGGTGCCCGGCTTCAACAGCGCGCCCTTGATCAGCGGCGTGGTCGTGATGGTCGCCGACGAAACGATGTCGGCCTGGCCGATTTCGGCGTCGAGATCGCTCGCGGCAGTGGCCGCAAAGCCCTCGGCGCGCAATTCCGCCGCAACCTTTTCGGCATTGGCCGGTGTGCGGTTCCAGATGCGGATTGCGGTGATCGGCCGCACCGCTGAATGCGCCCTGGCGAGGAACGGCGACAGCGCGCCGGCGCCGACCACCAGCAGCCGCTCAGCGTCCTCGCGGGCCAGATAGGAAGCGGCCAGCGCCGAGGCGCAGGCCGTGCGCCACTGCGTCAGCCGCTGGCCATCGATCATGGCTTCAGGCTCGCCGGTCGCGCCGTCGAGCAGGAGGTAAAGCCCCATCACAGCGGGTTTGCCTACGGTGTTGTTGTCGGGCGACACCGTGACGATCTTGACGCCGATATGGCCGCCTGCCGACGTGCCGGCCGCATTGAAGTCGGTCCAGGCAGGCATCAGGAGCAGCGTCGAGGCCGCGCCGTCGGGCCGTTCGACCGTATGGTGATGCCTGACCGGTTGTACCGCGCCATCGCGAAAGGCCGCGCGCAGCGTCTCGACCAGGCCGGGAAAGGTCAGCGCTTGATCGACCTCGGCCGCCGAAATGGTCAGCATGGGAAACTCCATGGAGAGAAATACGCCTAACGCATAACCGAAAATGGTACAGCGTCCTTTGCGCGTCCCAAAGGACGTGCGGCGCTGTGTTGGCTC
>NZ_RZSW01000998.1:0-1142 GCF_003997375.1 Mesorhizobium sp. M5C.F.Ca.IN.020.29.1.1
ACCGGAGACCCGAAATGAAACCTCGGTCCGCAATTGTCGCACTGGCTCTTGCCCTGGCCTTGGTTGCCGGCCCGAACGAGGCGAAATCGCAGGAACGCGCATGTCGCAGTCCCGATCCCGTCGACACCATAAACGAGATGTTCTCCGCGATCGTCGCCTGTTGGGAGCCGCCGCCCGGAACCGCGGGCATGACCCTGACGCTGCAGTTCTCAATTCGCCGAAACGGCACACTTATCGGCGAGCCCCGCGCCACCTACTCGCGTCTAGGAGATGATGCCACGCTCAACCGGGCCTTCGTGGCTTCCGTCCTCGAGGCTCTCGACAAGGCTCTGCCACTGCCCGTTTCGGACAGCATGGGTGAAGCGATCGCAGGGCGTATGCTGTTCCCTCGCTTCACAGCAGCGAGTGGGAGTGCATCCTAAAGCGCGTCCGGTATTAAACCGGCGGGTTTTGCGGCTGGAAGAATTTGCCGCGCTCGGCGATCAGCACCATCACCAATGCGCCAAGCGACACGCTGCAGAATCCGGCGGCCAAGGGCGTCACCGTGCCGTTGAAGGCTTGGCCGATCAGCGTGCCGAGCAGGCCGCCGAGAAAGGTCTGCATGAAACCCAGGATGGACGATGCCGTGCCGGCCAGTTGGCCGAGCGGCTCCATGGCGAGCGCGTTGAAATTCGCGCCGAGTGCGCCGAACGGGACCATCGCGCAGGCAAAGAAGGTGATGAAAAGCCAGAGCGGCATCTTCATTTGGATGGAAACGATCAGCCAGGCGAGGCTGATGGCCAGAAACAAGAGCAGCGCGCTCTGCGACAATCTGCGCATGCCGATGCGGCCGACAAGGCGCGAATTCAGATAGTTCGAAAAGGCGAGCACGCCGGCGATCCCTGCAAAAATCACCGGGAACATCTCGCCGACGCCAAAGACGCCGACATAGATCTGCTGCGCCGAGTTGATGAAGCCAAACATCGCGCCGAAGGCAAAAGTGCTGGCAAAGGCATAGCAAAGTGCCATGCGATTGGTCAGCACGATGCGGAAGCCGCCGATGATGGATTCGGCCGTCAGCGGCCTGCGATATTCGGGATGCAGCGTTTCGGGCAAGCGCAGCAGCGCCCACGCCGACACGATCAGCGCCCCGGCCGCCATGG
>NZ_RZSW01000999.1:0-1141 GCF_003997375.1 Mesorhizobium sp. M5C.F.Ca.IN.020.29.1.1
TCCCAGGACTGGACGAGCCCGATCGACATGCCGGCCCGCTTCCGCAACACCGGATCGAGAATCTGGGTTGCGAGATCACTCACCGGAACGGGATTGCCGAAGGGCCTTTTCCCTGCCATGTGCGTTCTCCAGTCACGACCTTCACCACGTATCGGTTAGGCCAGTCCTCGATCAATGGCACTGCACGACCAGACCCGCAAGACCGCATTCAGAGACAGCGGCAGAGCCGCGTCTGGAGAAAGCGGCGAGATCGCGTCCCGCCTGCTCGGCTGGTACGACGCGTATCACCGCGACTTGCCGTGGCGCGTTGCGCCGCGCGAGTTGGCAAGCGGCATACGGCCCGATCCATACCGCGTCTGGCTTTCCGAAGTCATGCTGCAGCAGACCACGGTCGAAGCGGTAAAATCCTATTTCCGGGCCTTTGTCCAGAAATGGCCTGATGTTGAGGCGTTGGCTGCGGCACGGGCCGAAGATGTCATGAAAGCCTGGGCCGGGCTCGGCTATTATTCCCGCGCGCGCAATCTCAAGGCCTGCGCCGATCTCGTCGCAGGGCAAGGCGGCAGGTTTCCGGACACGCAGACTGCCTTGAGAGAGCTGCCCGGCATCGGCGCCTACACGGCGGCGGCGATCGCGGCGATCGCCTTCGACCAGCCGGCCGCGGTCGTCGACGGCAATGTCGAGCGGGTCGTTTCCCGGCTGTTCTCGATTGCCACGCCGCTGAGCGAAGCCAAGGGAGACATACGCGCCTATGTCGAGCGCATGGTTCCAGCGACCAGACCGGGCGATTTCGCCCAGGCGATGATGGATCTCGGCGCGACGATCTGCACGCCGCGCCGACCGCGTTGCATGCTGTGCCCGCTGCGAGAGGATTGCAGCGCCACTGTTTCAAGCGATCCCGAGCGCTTTCCTGTCCGCCTGCCGAAGGGCGAGAAACCGTTGCGGCGCGGGGCTGCCTTCGTTGCCGTACGTGACGATGGCGCCATTCTTTTGCGCAAACGTGCGGATAAAGGCCTGCTCGGCGGCATGACCGAAGTACCGACGACCGGCTGGACCGCGCGGATCGACGGCGCCACCACGGACGCGGCAGCGCCCTTTCCCGGCAACTGGCGGCCAACCGGGCGGATTGGCCATGTCTTCACCC
>NZ_RZSW01000099.1:0-14824 GCF_003997375.1 Mesorhizobium sp. M5C.F.Ca.IN.020.29.1.1
GCACCGGCTCGATCAGTATCGCGGCGGTCTCGGGGGTGATCGCCTTTTCGGCGGCGTCGATTTCGCCGAAGCCGACCTGGTCGAAACCTTCGACCTTAGGTCCGAAGCCTTCCAGGTATTTATACTGGCCGCCGGCGGCGATGGTCGCCAGCGTGCGGCCATGAAAGGCGCCTTCGAAGGTGATGATGCGAAAGCGCTCGGGATGGCCCTTGACGAAGTGGTAGCGCCGCGCCGTCTTGATGGCGCATTCCAGCGCCTCGGCGCCGGAATTGGTGAAGAACACCTTGTCGGCGAAGGTGGCGTCGGCCAGCCGCTCGCCCAGACGGCTCTGCCCCGGAATCTCGTAGAGGTTGGAGACGTGCCAGACCTTGGCCGCCTGCTCGGTGAGTGCCGAGACCAAATGCGGATGGCTGTGGCCCAGCGAATTCACGGCGACACCACCGCCAAAATCGAGATATCGCTCGCCCTTGTCGGTGACCAGCCAAGTGCCTTCCCCATGGTCGAAGGCCAGGGGTGCGCGGGTAAAGGTCTCGAAAAGCGCCGAACCGCTCATTATATGCGTCTCCGGAACCGGAAAATCAAAAAGCCGCCAAAGCGGCGGCCTTTGCGGCTTATCGTGTTTTTCGGCCATGAAGTCAACGAAAACGTCGCGCGAGGACGCGCGGCAAGCTCTCCAGCAAGACGCCGGCTCATCAGCGACCGGGCAAGTTGGGGAAAACCGAAAAAACCGAATCGTGTTGGCCCTCGGACTCTTGTCACCGAGTCAGCGCATAAGGTAATTGTAGTCGAGAAATAACTAGATTTCGTGCGGCGGACCTAATCACCCGATATATGTGGTGTCTGCCCGGCGGAAGCCGGATCGTGGAAGGATTCCGATCGCCGCACATTTCAGCAGGAGCGCGGTCTCATGAACTGGACTGACGAGCGGGTCGAACTTCTTAGAAAGTTGTGGTCGGAGGGACTGAGCGCCAGCCAGATCGCCGCACAGCTCGGGGGCGTCAGCCGCAATGCCGTCATCGGCAAGGTGCATCGGCTGAAACTGTCGGGCCGCGGACGCTCGACCGCCACGCCGGCACGCCAGAAAAAGAGCGTGCAAGGATCGAGCGTCCAGAAATCGGTGTCGCGGGCGGCGAGCACTGCGCGGCATATCACCACGTCGATCGGCGCGACCGCGCTGCAGGCGCAATTCGACACCGCACCGGTGGCGCGTCATTACGTCCGTCCGGTCGAGAACGTCGTCGTGCCGATCTCGCGGCATCTGCAACTCGTCGAGTTAACCGAGCGGACATGCAAATGGCCGAATGGCGATCCGCTTTCGGAAGAGTTTCATTTCTGCGGCAACGACGCGGCCGAAACCGGACCCTATTGCAAGTACCACGCCCGAATTGCGTTCCAGCCCGCATCAGAGCGGCGGCGGAGTAGATAAGGCAATAGGGGAGTAGGGCAGTATGGGAGTAGGTAAAGATTAGGCTTTGTGAGTGCGAGCCTTGGCAACGCACTACATACTCCCTTACGGCCCTACTCCCTTCTCTTTCACAGCCACCCATTCTTGCGAAAACGCCAGTACAGGAAAGAGCAGATCGCAGCGATCGCAGCCAGCACGAGCGGGTAGCCATATTCCATCTTCAGTTCCGGCATGTCGTCGAAATTCATGCCGTAGATGCCGGCGAGCGCCGTCGGCACCGCCAAGATGGCAGCCCACGAGGCCAATTTCTTGGTGTTCGCCGTTTCCTGGCTCTGGCCCACCAGGAGGCTGGCCTCGAAGGCAAAGGCGAGAACCTCCCGCAAACTGTCGATCTTTTCCTGCACGGTGCGGATATGATCTGTCACGTCCCGAAACAACGGGTGCATGGCTGCGTGGATCTGCGGCAGGTCGGCGCTGGTCAGCCGGCGGCAGACCTCCACCAGCGGCAGCGCCGCATTGCGCAAGCGCAACAGATCGCGGCGCAGCATATAGAGCCGCTCGATATCAGTTCCAGTCATAGGCCTTAGCAGGACCTTGTCCTCGATCGCCTCGACCTCGTCCTCGATCTGCTCGAGCACCGGCATGTAGTTGTCGACGATGAAATCGAGAATGGCATAGAGGACGAAATCCTCGCCCTTGGCCAGCGAAAGCGGGCAGCTTTCCCAATGCTGGCGAACGGCGGCATAAGAAGTCGACGGACCGTGCCTGACGCTGACGATATAGCCGGCGCCGACGAACAGATGCGTCTCACCGAAGGTGACGCGCCTGTCGATCAGTTGAGCCGTGCGGGCAACGATGAACAACGCATCGCCATATTGCTCGATCTTCGGCCGCTGATGCGGATGCTCGGCGTCCTCAATCGCCAGATCGTGCAGATGGAATTGCGCCTGGACGCGAAGCAACAGGTTGCGGTCCGGCTCCAGCAGGCCGATCCAGACGACATGACCTGGCTTCTTGGCCCATTCGCCAGCTTCCTCGATCGGAATGTCGGCGACACGCCGGCCGGCGGTATAGACGCTGGAAGCGATGATGGCCGATGTCGGCGGGGCCGGCGTCAGGTTCCGAACGGTTTCCATCGCTACCTCCTGGAGGCATGGCCTCGGGTCAGGATCAGGAACGTTCGGTAAAGCTTAGCCTAAATCAGCAATGGGTTCGAGAGGCAGCCGTTCACTTCGCGGGTGGCGCTCCCGGGACAACAATCTTGTCTGTCTTGTCGCCCTTCGGCCGCTCGGCCGGCATCTGGTCGCCGGTGACGATGTAGTAGATCGTCTCGGCGATATTGGTGGCATGATCGCCGATCCGCTCGATATTCTTGGCGCAAAACAGCAGGTGCGTGCAAGGCGTAATGTTGCGCGGATCTTCCATCATGTACGTCAGCAACTCGCGAAACAGCGAGGTGTACACGGCATCGATCTGATCATCTCGATCACGCACGAAGCCGATTTTTTCCACCGAGCGCGACGCGTAGACGTCGAGCACTTCCTTGAGCTGCGTCAACGCCAGGTCGGCCAAGGCCTCAATGCCGCGGAACAGGCTGGTCGGCTGGCGCCCTTCTATGACGGCAACCACGCGCTTGGCGACATTCTTGCCGAGGTCGCCGACCCGTTCGAGGTCCGCCGAGATGCGGATCGCGCCGACGATCTCGCGCAAATCCGTCGCCATCGGCTGGCGCTTAGCGATGATGATGATCGCCTTGTCGTCGATCTCGCGCTGCCCTTCGTCCAGAACAGAATCGTCACGGATGACTTTCTGGGCAAGGCCGGGGTCGGCGTTGACCAGGGCCGCGATCGCCTGTTCGACCATGCGTTCGGCATGCCCGCCCATCGCGGCGATGCGCTTCGACAGATATTTCAGTTCCTCGTCATAGGCGCTGACGATGTGCACGGACTGCATGGAAATGCCTTCCCGGGATCTGTGGCCGAGTCGTTCCTCGAATCCTCCGCTGATACGCTAGCCGGATGACAGAAAAAAGAAACGGCTTGTTAGCAGATAGTGCGGCGTCAGTGCGCCGGCAAATGAACCGAGAAGGCTGCGCCTTTGCCGACCTCCGACTTGATCGAGAGCCTGGCGTTGTGGCGCGTCAGGATATGCTTGACGATGGACAGGCCAAGGCCGGTGCCTTTCTGGGTCCGGCTGTTTTCGACATCAATGCGGTAGAAGCGTTCGGTGATGCGCGGGATGTGCTCCTCGGGAATGCCGGGACCGAAGTCCCGGATGGTGACGTCGATGCCCGGTTCTGGACCGTCATTGCTGTGAGCAATCGTCACCACGACGCGTCCACCCGACTGTCCGTATTTGCAGGCGTTTTCGAGCAAGTTTTCGAAAACCTGGAAAAGTTCATCGCGATCCCCGGGTACATCAAGCGGCCCTTCTGCGAAATCCCGCTCGATGACAACGCCGTTTTCCCTGGCAAGCGGCCCAAGCGAATCGATGACGCTGTCGAGGGTCTGGCGGAGATCGACCTCGGTTCCCGGCTTCAGATAGGGTTTCATCTCCAGCCGCGACAGCGACAGCAGGTCGTCGATCAGGCGCGCCATGCGGCCGGTCTGGTTCTGCATGATCTGCAGGAACTGCTCGCGCGCCGCCGAGTCGTTGCGGGCCGGGCCGCGCAGCGTCTCGATGAAGCCGGAGATCGAGGCGAGCGGGGTGCGCAGTTCGTGGCTGGCATTGGCGATGAAGTCGGCGCGCATCCGGTCGATCCGGCGCGCCTCGCTCTGGTCTTTGAAGACCAGCACATAGAGGTCGGTGCCGTGGCCGACAGACGACGCACTCACCCGATAGGCCCGTTCGACCGGCAGCTTTTCGGTATAGTCAACGACATCCGAAGCGGCGGCGCCCGATAAAATACTGTCCAGCAAAGCCTGCATCTCGGGCGCCCGGAATTTCAGCGACAGCGACATGCCCGGTGCGATGCCGCCGAAGGCGGCGAAGGCGGCGGCGTTGGCATGGACGATCGTGGCGGTGCGATCGAAGATGATCAGCGGATCGGCAACGGCGGCCGCCAGATATTCTCCCGACAGCTGTTGTAGCCCGCCCGCCTCGATCGCCGCGGCATCCTCCGCGGACTGGCGCGCAACGCTGGCCGGCAACATCGCGGCGGCAAGCAGCAGTACGGCACATGCCAGCAGCACCACATAGCCGGACGTGTCTGCGAAACCATAGACGGTCAGGACCGCGACAATGCCGGCGGCCAGCAGCCAGCGGCTGTTCCACAACCGGGTAGTGACCAGTTGCGCCGTGCTTCGCTGTTCTGCGCCGCCCATGTCAGCCATTGTCAGCCATTGTCAGCCATTCGCGCGCACTGCGCCTCCGCCCCCACCCGGCCGGTCGGGTGGAACTTCCCGCTGGACCGGCGCTAGAGCGCCGTGCGTCCAATTGGACGCACAAAGGACGCTCTACCACTCTCAATCTGCTGCATCGTTCTTTCCGAAATCGATTCCGATTTTCGGGCCGATGCAGTAAGGCTCCCAATAGCATGAGTCCGGAAACTGGAAAGGTTCGTCTCGATGAAAAACTCCAAGGAAGATGCCGCCGCGCCCGTTCCAGGTCCGCTGAAGATCCGCATCGACGGCAAGGCGCTCGAGTTCGACATCGAGGATCCCAAGCTTCCGGACTGGGTCGAACACAACAAGCTGACCGCGGGCGGCTACCCCTACGACAAGAAAATGAAAAGCGACGAGTATGACGAGACGCTCGAGCGGCTGCAGATCGAGCTGGTCAAGGCACAGGCATGGCTGCAATCGACGGGCGGGCGCGTGATGTCGCTGTTCGAAGGACGCGATGCCGCAGGCAAGGGCGGCACGATCTTCGCGCTGCGCCAATACATGAACCCCAGGACAGCGCGCAACGTTGCGCTGACCAAGCCGACCCCGACCGAACTCGGGCAATGGTATTACCAGCGCTATGTCGCGCACTTTCCGACATCCGGCGAGTTCGTCACCTTCGACCGCTCCTGGTATAATCGCGCCGGCGTCGAGCCGGTCATGGGCTTCTGCACGCCGGAGCAGCATGAGAAATTCCTGGACGAGACGCCGTATTTTGAACGGATGATCTGCAACGAGGGCATCCATTTCTTCAAATTCTGGTTGAACATCGGTCGGGAAACACAGCTTGAGCGGTTTCACGATCGCCGCTGGAGTCCTTTGAAGAGCTGGAAATTCTCGCCGATCGACATTGCCGGCATCACCAAATGGGACGACTACACCAAAGCGCGCGACCTCATGTTCGAACGCACGCACGAGGAATTCGCGCCTTGGATCATCGTGCGGGCCAATGACAAGCGGCGCGCGCGACTTGCCATCATCCGACGCATCCTGTTGTCGCTTCCCTATGACGGCCGCGATCTCGACGCCATCGGCAAGGAAGACAAGAAAATTATCGGGGAAGGGCCTTCGTTCCTGGGACCACAGGCCTGAAGCACTGCCGCGCGCCCCAACGACGCGCGGCACGATTCCGGATATTCCTGTCATTCTGCCGAATGACTTCTCATGCCGCCAGCCGGGCAATCCGCTGCAGCCGCTTCAGCGTGGTATCGTCCTGCAAAGCCTGCTGAAACAGCGAAATCTCCTGGTCGATGCGATCGCAGAGCGCGCCTGTGTCGCCCTTGAGCAGGTCGCGCGTCTGCAGCAGTGCGGCGACCGGCTTCTTGGCGAGTTGCCTGGCTCTGCCAAGTGCGGCTTCCTCGACATCGCCCACCACTATCTCCGTGACCAGGCCAAGCATCCTGGCGTCCTCGGCACTGAGCGTGTCGCCCAGGCAGAAGAAGCGAAAGGCGCCGGCATAACCGAGTTTCTGCGGCGCCAGGATGCTGGTCGCCGCGTCCGGCACGAGGCCGAAATCGACGAACGGCACCCGGAACGTGCTTTCATCAGATGCGATCACCATGTCGCAATGGAACAGGATGGTGCAGCCGACGCCGACGGCGTCGCCGTCGACACAGGCAAGGACCGGTTTGGGGAACGTCGCCAATGTGCGGAACATATCGGTGACGGCGGCGATCAATCGTTGATGCTTGGTGGCGTCGAGGAATTCTGAAAAATCGCCGCCGAGGCAGAAGCAGCCGGCGAGGCCGCGCAGCACCACGACGCGCACATCATCGTCGATTGCGGCTTCGTGGAAGATCTTGGCCAGGCTTTCATAGGCTCGCCCGTCCAGCACCGGCCGGCCGTCATCCGACGATACCGTGACGATCAGCGTATGATTGCGGAACTCTGTTTGCGGTTGGATGTTCATGGCTGTCTCCAATTCTCACGAGGCCTGCCTCATTCCGAGCCTGTCGGGATAACCCCTGGCCAGCACCGGCGCGAAATGACTGCGACGCGAGCGCACCACCTCAAGCGTATGCTCGTTGAAGGTGAGCAGCGTCGCGACGACCTGCTGGTTGCCATAGGTGCGCTGGTAGCCAAGCGGCTTCGCCAGGAAGTGCAACTGCAGCGCCCGCAGAACCCACATCGGCTCGAACTCGATGATCACCTGGTTGACGTTCCGCTTCAGCCCCCACTCGACGAAGCCGGCAATGAGCTCGGTGCCGACCGTCGAGACGCCGCGCTTGCCGTCACGAAAGCCCGGCGCCACCGCATAGCGGGTCAGTTCCCACACGTTCGGCCCGGATGGCGGCGTCCCTTCATAGAGGTCCGCCAGCACCTCGGTCAGAAGATGCGCCCGCGTGGTCGGCAACATCCGCTGATAACCGGCGAGTTCGCCATTGCGGATGACGAGCTGATGCACCGCCTCATCATGGTCGAACTGATCGATCTCAAGGCCATCGGGGCGCTGCAGATCTGTCCACCCCATCTCCTCGACGAAAATCTTGTAGCGTAAACGATGAACGGCCTCCCAAAGGTCGGGACGTTCCATAAGTTCCTGTGTGGTAAGGGAAAAAAGCATCTGCCGTCTCCTAGGTTCAATAGGAAGATACGGCCGGGCTGTCCCGAGAAAATTACGCGATCACGTATGCAAGAATTTCTAGGCCGGCACGGCCGAGCTAGCTAATATAGCCGCGCCTTATCGCTTCCGCGACCGCCTGTACCCGGTTGACGGCACCGAGTTTGCTTTTGGCGTTAAGAAGGTGTTTCTCTGACGTGTGTTCCGAAATGCCGAGAATCTGTGAGATCTCCCATTCGGACTTGCCGACGGCGGCCCATTGCATGCATTCGCGCTCACGCGGCGTCAGTTCGACGTGGTCGATGGTCTTGGCCGCCATCGTGTGGATCTGCATGGCGCGGCCAATCGCATAGGTCGCCACCAGCGACACCAGCCCAAACTCGGCGCCCGACAATTCGACGGCCTCGCCGCCCAGCGACACCATGACGATCTGGCCATCGAGCGTGATCAGCGGGAAGGCCAATCCGTCGCGCAGCTTGAATTCGCCGGCGTCGCCCATCACTTCGCCGCTGCTCTTGTCGATGCGGATGCCCTGAGACGCCTCCCGCCACTGGAACGGCGCCTGAAGCTGCTTCATGTGGCTGACGACGGGGTCGTGGTCAACATAGTTGCGCGCCACATAGCGCTCCAGCCATTCTCCCGGCCACTCGCAAAGCAGCACATGGTCCTTTTGCTGGCCTCTTGGCGTGCCCGGTTGCGGAACCGTCCCGGCCATAAGTGCCGTCAGACCGAACTCCGAGGTTATGCCAAGCAGTTTTTCGCAGACCGCAGCCGCCGTATTGGCGTGCTGCAGCTGATCTATGAATTCCAGTGTGCGATCGAAGTGGCCCATTGCAACATCTACCCCATGTTGCCTTCCGCGTTGAGATCAACGGTCTAGTGCTTGACCCGCACTTTGCCATCGACCCCGGATTACAAACCTGCTCCTCTCTGTTTGCAGCGCCTTGCGGCTACCCTCCAGCCGACGCCCCACATGTTTGCAAGCTCGCTGAAGCATAACCCTAAATCGGCATGATGAAATCAAAAACCGTTGTGCCTGTGGCATTTTCGTACCAAAAGCCACATTGGACAGGACAGGGCGGAGCTCGATCGTGGCAATTCGGTGGACAACCATCGTCTTGATGCTGGCAATGACGGGACCACAGTGGCTCGCGGGAGCGCGAGCCGCGGAGCTGCAAGTGCCGGTGCTGTGGGATGCCAAGGAGCGACTGCCGAAGCCTGACCTTTCCGCGCTGCCGCGTCTGAGATTCCTGACCACCACCGATTTCCCGCCGTTCAACTTCCTCGACGGAGCGGGTCGCTTGTCCGGCTTCCACGTCGATCTGGCGCGCGCCATCTGCGCCGAACTCGGCATCGCGGAAAAATGCCAGATCCAGGCGCTGCCTTGGGCCGAGCTCGAAGGAGCGCTGCAGAAGGGCGAAGGTGAAGCGATCATTGCCGGCATCGCCGCCACACCGGAGTCGCGGTCGAAATATGCCTTCTCACGTTCCTACCTGCAGTTTCCGGCGCGCTTCATCATGCCGAAGACAAAGGCGCTCACGGAACCGATCTTCGACAGACTGCGCGGCAAGCGCGTCGGCGTGGTCGCCGGGTCCGCGCATGAGCGGATGCTGCGCGATTATTTCGGCACCGTTCAGGTCGTCCCCTTCGACCGGCCGGAAGAGCTCTACGATGACCTCAAGGCTGGCAAGGTCGACGGCGCCTTCGGCGACGGCATGCGCTTCGCCTTCTGGCTGGGGGGGTCGGATGCGGCAGCTTGCTGCCGCTTTGCCGGCGGCCCGTATCTGGCGCCAGAATATCTGGGCTCGGGCATGGCCATCGCCACCAGGGCCAACGATCCGGCGCTGGCCGCTGCGTTCGACTACGCGCTGCAGGAGATTTCGGTGAAAGGCACCTTCGCCGAATTCTACCTGCGCTATTTTCCGGTCAGCTTCTTCTGATCCCTCAGGGCCTGGATCAGTTCAGCGTACGCAGGCGGGCCTTGGCGGCACGGGCGATGGCGGCGACGGTGAGCGTGTCGAGATCGAGTTGGCGACGGATAAGCTGCAGCACCCTCACCTCCTCCAAACGCATTTCGAGGTCGACGGCCGCAACCTCGAAGGCTGCGGCATAGGCGGTATCAAGCAGGCGTTCGGGCAGTGCTTCAACGACCCGCGCCAAAACGCCTTCCAGCCCGTCCTTTTCGTGCAGCATCTTTTGGCAGTCCTGGGCGACGCCGACCAGCCGGTCGTGGTCGAAATCCTCGAACACCGGCCATGAGCGGACGACGTCGCCGATCCGCGCCAGTTCGACATCGGTCATGTCGCGATCGGACGCGGAGGTGATGACCATCAGATAGATCAGGGCTTCATGCGGCGGCAAAGACATTTAAAAACTCCTCAAACGGGCTCCGAAGTTAGGAACGCGGCACCGACGCCGCAAGGAAAAAGAGCCGCGATCGTTGACGCCCACGGCAGGCACGCCTAGAGACCGGTTGAAAACCTCTTCCGGCCCCTTTTGCGGTGATGCCGGCGAACGATTTGGAAAACAGTGACATGGCGGGATCAAACATCGTCGATCTCAATCCCGAGGTGCTTGCGGCAGCGGCTGAAAGCAAGGCGTGGCCGTTCGAAGAAGCCAGAAAGATCGTCGAGCGCTACAAAGACACTGATTTTCCCGAGACCGTTCTGTTTGAGACCGGCTACGGTCCGTCGGGGCTGCCGCACATCGGTACTTTCGGCGAGGTCGCACGCACCTCGATGGTGCGCCATGCCTTCCGCGTCCTCACCCGGGACGCGATCAAGACCAAAATATTGTGCTTTTCCGACGACATGGACGGCATGCGGAAGATTCCGGACAACGTCCCTGATCGCGCCGCACTCGAGCCGCACCTGCACAAGCCGCTCTCGTCCGTCCCCAACCCTTTCGGCGGCGACTATGCGAGCTTCGCAGACCACAACAACGCAATGCTTTGCCGTTTCCTGGACACGTTCGGCTTCGACTACGAGTTCGCCAGCGCGACGGAATACTACAAGGCTGGCCGTTTCGACGACGTTCTGCTGCGCGCTGCCGAACGTTTCGATAAGATTATGGACGTGATGCTGCCGACGCTCGGAGTGGAGCGTCAGGCGACCTACAGTCCGTTTTTGCCGATTTCCCCCAAAAGTGGCCGCGTGCTTTACGTCCCCATGAAGCGTATCGACGCCAAGGCCGGCACTATCACCTTCGATGATGACGGCACCGAAACCACGCTGCCCATAACCGGCGGCAGGGTGAAGCTGCAATGGAAGCCGGATTTCGGCATGCGCTGGGCGGCGCTCGGCGTCGATTTCGAAATGTTCGGCAAAGACCACCAGACGAATGCGGTGATCTACGACCGTATCTGCAATATCCTGGGCGGGCGCGCGCCGGAGCATTTCGTCTACGAGCTGTTCCTGGACGAGAACGGCCAGAAGATTTCGAAGTCGAAGGGCAACGGACTGACCATAGACGAGTGGCTGACCTACGCGCCGACCGAAAGCCTCGAACTCTACATGTACCAGCGGCCGCGGCAGGCAAAGAAGCTCTATTTCGACGTCATTCCGAAGGCGGTGGACGAGTATTACGCCTTTTTGTCCGCCTATCGCCGGCAGGAGTGGAAGGAGCGGCTGGGAAATCCCGTCTGGCACATGCATGACGGTAACCCGCCTGTCGTCGACCTGCCGGTGTCGTTCGCGCTGATGCTCAATCTGGTCAGCGCCTCGAACGCCCAGAACAAGGACGTGCTGTGGGGGTTCATTTCGCGCCACACATCGGGCGTGACGCCGAGGACCCATCCCGAGCTCGACCGGCTGGCCGAATATGCGATCCGCTATTTCGACGATTTCGTGAAGCCGGCCAAGGTGTACCGGGCCGCCGACGCGGTCGAGCGCGAGGCGCTGACGAAACTGTCCGAGGCGCTCGCCGCGTTGCCGCCAGATGCCAATGGCGAGGTGATCCAGAATGCAGCCCTAAACGTCGCGCGCAAGATTGAACGCTATCAGGACCATTCGAAGCAGAGCCCGGAGGGCGGGCCGGGCGTCTCTGTCGCCTTTTTCCAGATGATCTACCAGGTGCTGATCGGACAGGAGCGCGGCCCACGCTTCGGTTCCTTCGCCGCGCTCTACGGCATCGCAGAAACCCGCGCGCTCATTCAGAAGGCGCTGGCTGGTCAGCTGGCGGCGTAGCCGTCGTCTCGGTTGGCGGCGTAGCCGTCGCCGACGGATCGAGAATCAGCTGCGTCGGCTGCGCTGCCGCGACAGGTGCTGGTGCCGGAGGCAGGCCGGCGAGACTGGGCGCCGGCCCGAAAATGCCCTTCATCGCCGTACGCGCCTTCTCGCCGGCCTCGACGTAAGGGCCACCCTCGGCTGCGCGCGCCCAGCCGTTTTCGATCAACCACTGACCGACATCCTGGTTGCCAACGCGGCATTCGGCGGCGATCAGGTCGCGGCCGCCTTCGGGCGGCACCGCGCAAACCACCGCCCGGCCGCGTAGGAAAGCACGGAACGCCGTTCGCGCCCGGCTGCCGCACGTCCAGGACTTGCCGCCATCGGCGCAAGTCTCGTCCTGCCTGACGATGTCGATACCCGAAATCGCGACCGAGTAGCCCTTGGCCTCGATCATACCGGCGGCCGGCGCAACCGGCTGGAACAGTTTTGTCCCGTTCCAGTCGTCGGGCATTTTCAATTTGGGCGGTTTGGCCAGCGCTAGGTCACTCAGCGGCGCGCGCGGCTCGACCCGTTCAAGCTCTTCGGGCTGAAGCGGCGGCGGCGCGACGACCTCGGGATCGATGGCCCTGGAATGCGCCTCCGGCCTCGCCGCTTTGGGGCGCGGGTTCGCGGCGGTGGCAGGCGCGTCGGATTGCGCCGCCATGCCGGCCTGCGCTCGAGCCGCGACACGGCCGTTTTCGCCTTGAAGCACGGCGCGGCCGCCGGCGCCGATCGCGGCCCCCATTACCAAGATCGTCAACACCGCAGCAGCTGCATGAAGCGGACGCACTGGCGGCCCCTACTGGCTTGCCCAGACAATCCGCGCCACCCATTCGACATCGCGCATAGGGATGTCGCGGTCCGGGTGATCGGGATTGAGCGAGACCAGCATGATCGACTTCGACGACTGACGGTCCAGCACCTTGGCCATGACCTCGCCGGCATTGGTCTTGACGACGACCCGGTCGCCCTTGCGGGTGGCAGCGCCCGGCTCGACGATCAGCACATCGCCATTGCGGTAGAGCGGCAGCATGGAATCGCCCTGGACCTGCAGCGCATAGGAGGTTTCGGTCGCCTGTGCCGGAAGCTCGATCAGGTCCCAGCCCTGCCCCGCCGGAAAACCGGCATCATCGAAGAAGCCGCCGGCGCCGGCCTGGGCGAAGCCGAGCAGCGGCACCGAAGACCTCTGTGGGGGCAAAGATCCGGGAACGGGCTTGCCGCGGCCTTCGACCAGTCCCGTGAATTCGTCGAGCGAGGCGCCCGTCGCCTCGATGATCTTGGCCAGCGATTCGGTCGACGGCCAGCGCGGCCGCCCGTCCGAGGACAGCCGCTTCGACTTGTTGAAGGCAGTCGAATCAAGGCCCGCTCGCTTCGCCAGCCCGGAGGCCGAGAGCGAATAGCGCTCGGCGAGAGCATCGATGGCGGCCCATACGCGGTCATGCGAGAGCACTTTTGCTCTCCTTCAGAACAGGAAAAAATACCTTCTCCGTTCTAACCGGTGGCCGTGATTTTGTCCACCACCGAAGGCGGCGTCACGCCGCCTTCTTGGCTTCGCTCCTGGCATAGGGATCGAAGCGTTCGTAGAAAGTCTCGCCCTTCTCCGCCATGTTGAGCAGGAGCTTCGGCGCCTTGAACTCGGCGCCGTACTTCTTTTGCAGGCCCTTGGCGATCTTGACGAATTTCTTTGAGCCGATGCCGTCGATGTAGGACAGCACGCCGCCGGTAAAGGGCGCGAAGCCGAAGGCGAGGATCGAGCCGACATCGGCTTCGCGCGGATCGGTGACGATGCCCTCCTCCATCACCCGCGCCGCCTCTAGCGCGATGGTGACCAGGAGCCGCTGCTTCAGTTCCTCATAGTCGACCTTTTCCGGCGCCAACTGCCGATAGAGATCCTTCAGGCCCGGCCACAACTTCTTCTTGGCAGGCTTTTGCGGATAGTCGTAAAAACCCTTGCCGTTCTTGCGGCCAAAGCGACCATGCGTATCGACCAGCGTGTTGATCAGCGCCATCTGCTTCGGGTCGACCGCGTTTTCGCCGAGATCGCGCATGGTCTGCTTCATGATCTTCTGCGCGAGGTCGATCGCCGTTTCGTCCGTGAGCGCCAAAGGACCGACCGGCATGCCGGCGGCCTTCGCCGCATTCTCGATCATCGGCGCCGGAACGCCCTCGATCAGCATCTTGTAGGCTTCCGACATGTAGCGCAGCACGCAGCGGTTGACGTAGAAGCCGCGCGTGTCGTTGACGACGATCGGCGTCTTCTTGATGGCGCGGACGAAGTCGATCGCGGCGGCCAGCGCCTTGTCGCCCGTCTTCTTGCCCAAAATGATCTCGACCAGCATCATCTTGTCGACCGGCGAGAAGAAATGGATGCCGATGAAATTCTTCGGCCGCGCCGAATTCTTCGCCAGCGACGTGATCGGGATGGTGGACGTGTTCGACGCGAAGACCGCCGACGGCTTCAGCATGGCCTCCGCCCTTTCGGTGGCGTCCTTCTTGACGCCCGAATCCTCGAACACCGCCTCGACCACCAGGTCGCAGCCTGCGAGGTCGGCATAGTCTGCCGTCGGCGTGATCAGCGACAGCAGCCTGTCCTTGTCCTCTGGCTTGGCGCGGCCCTTCCTGACCTGATCCGAGATCAGGCCGTCCGAATGCGCCTTGCCCTTGGCGGCAGCTTCCATGTCGCGGTCGAGCAGCACCACTGGAATGCCGGCCTTGGCCGTAACATAGGCGATGCCGGCGCCCATGAAGCCGGCGCCGAGCACGCCGATCTTCTTGAACTTGGTTTCCGGCACGCCGGCCGGGCGGCGTGCACCCTTGTTCAGTTCCTGCAGCGACACGAACAGCGAGCGGATCATCGCCGCTGCTTCCCTGGTCTGCATGATCTCGGTGAAATAACGCTGCTCGATGCGCAAGGCGATGTCGAACGGCACCAGCAGGCCTTCATAGACGCATTTCAGGATGGCGGCGGCGGCAGGGTAGTTGCCATGGGTCTCGCGACGCAGGATGGCGATTGCCGGAGGCCACAGATTGGCGCCGGCCACCGAATAGACCGGGCCGCCGGGCAGCTTGAAGCCCTTCTCGTCCCACGGCGCCACCGGTTTCAAGCCATTTCTGATCATGGCCTTGGCGGTCTCGACCAGCTTCTGCGGCTCGGCGATCTCGTGGATCAGGCCCATCGACTTGGCCTTCTGCGGCGACAGCGTCTGGCCGGAGGTCAGCATCTGCAGCGCCTGCTGCTGGTCGGTCAGCCGCGGCACGCGCTGGGTGCCGC
>NZ_RZSW01000009.1:0-36736 GCF_003997375.1 Mesorhizobium sp. M5C.F.Ca.IN.020.29.1.1
CTACAGCGCCGATACTTCGGCCGACCAGGGTGCCCTGAACCAGGCCTATGCCGCGGCGATGGCGGAATTGGCAGACCGCCATTCGCAGGACGACGAAATCGCCACGCTCTACGCTGACGCGCTTATGAACCTGATGCCCTGGGACTACTGGCTTGATGGCGGAGCAACGCCAAAGCCGGACACGGTCAAGCTTGTGGCCTCACTGGAGCGGGTGCTGGCGCGCAATCCGGATCATGCCGGCGCGATCCATCTCTATATCCATGCCGTCGAAGCGTCCACGACGCCGGAAAGGGCCGAAGCCCATGCCGACCGGCTTGCCGCCCTCATGCCCGGCGCCGGACACATCGTGCACATGCCAGCGCACATCTATCATCAGGTCGGCCGGTGGACCGACAGTCTGGAGATCAACCGCGAGGCAGTGGCAGCGGACGAGGCCTATTTCGAGCGCGTCGGCATAGCGCCGGAGAGCACGCCCGGCGTCTACACTGACGGCTATTATCCGCACAACTTGCATTTCCTTATGACCTCCGCACAGATGGCGGGCGACGTCGAGGCAATCGCCGAGGCGGCCAAAAAGCTCGAATCGCTGGTCTCCGACACCATGGCCAGAAAGGTGGCCGGGCTGCAGCCGATCAAGGCGGCTCCCTATTTCGCGCACGCCCAGTACAGCGATCCCGAGGTCATACTCGCGCTGCCGCTGCCGGCAAACGCCCTGCCTTATGTCGAGGCAACCTGGCGATATGCACGGGGCGTCGCCTTCGCCGCAAAGGGTGCGAGCGAGGCGGCGCGCGCCGAGACCGCCGCAATCCGCAAGCTCGCTGCCGAGGCCGATTTTTCCACGGAGACGGCGGGAGGACTTCCGGCGCCGAATTTGCTGGAATTGAGCGCGCTGATCGTGGAGGCCCGCATTGCCCAGCACCAGGGCAACCTGCGGGAAGCGCGCAATAAGCTTGAGGCGGCCGTCGCGATCGAGGACGGCCTTGCCTATATGGAACCGGCGTACTGGTATTATCCGGTCCGACAAACCCTCGGCGCGGTCTACATCGCCATGGGCGAGCACGAGGCGGCCGCGGCGGCCTTCGAGCACGTCCTGGAGCAGACGCCCAACAACGCCTGGGCGCTGTGGGGCCTGCGCGAGGTGTTCCGCAGGACCGGCAGGACAGCGGACGCCGAAGCGATGGATGCGCGCTTCAAGGACGCGTGGGTGGGAGCGCCGGACTTTCTCGGCATCGCACGGCTCTGACCCGCGCTCTGGTGCCGGCGTCGTGTCGGCGCAGGAAACGTGTCGCAGCCTCGCAAACCGGCGGCTGCGGCACACAATCCAGGTGTCGAGAAGGCCGGCTTGGCCCGCACGCCTCTCTCAGCGCCCACACGTGATAGTGGAAGCCCAGGGCAACGCAGCTGGTTTCCGGAAACTCAGTAGTTCGAGCGGGGCCCTCCGCCTGGGACCGCAAAGTCGCAATACCTCAACCACAAGGGATGAGGCGCTGGTCCACCGTGCGGCGCGCTCAGGAGTAAAGGTAACCCATGCCGCGGATCGTCCTGATCACCTCCGGCTTGGAGGGATCGACCTCGATTTTTTTCCGCAGGCGCGAAACGCGAATGTCGATACTACGATCGAAGGGATCCCATCCGCGGTCATGGGCGAGTTCGAGCAGTTGATCGCGGTTGAGCACTCGTCCGCGATGTTCGCTGAATACTTTCAGAAGCCGGAACTCCATCGCGGTGATCGCTATTTCAGCCCCCTCGGCGTTGTATAATTTGTGTTCGTCCGGGTCGAAGCGGCACTTGCCGAACTGGACCTGGTGAGAGTCCGGAGTACTCGCTTTCTCCGCAGCTCGTTCGCTCGCCGACGTCCTGCGCAGCACGGCCTTCACCCGTGCCAGCAGCTCCCGCAGGTCCACGGGCTTCGCGACATAGTCGTCGGCGCCAATCTCCAATCCGACAACGCGGTCGACGATTTCCGCCGATCCGGTCAGCATGATAATGGCAACGTCTGAGTGCTCTCGTAGATATCGCGCCAGGGAGAGGCCGTCCTCGCCTGGCATTCGGATATCCAATATGACCACATCGACGTGCTGGCTATTAATAAGTTCGCGCAGGGCAGGCCCCGCGTTGGCCGTTGTCACGGCATAGCCATGATGCTCCAGATATTCCGCCACCGTGTCGCGGATATCCGGTTCGTCATCGCAGACCACTACGTGTGCGTGCGTCGTCAAAATCGACCACCGAGCAACTAGCCTAATGGATAAGCTGCCCCTGAAGTGACGTGCAAATCCACTGATCTGTCAAGTATTGTTGTTGACCAGATTCGAGACAAACGAACGGAGCTCGTTAGGTTTGATCGGTTTCTCAAGATAGGGCCGTTTCGCGGCGCGCAGGAACATCTGCGCGTCCGGGCTGATCGTGTCCCCCGTCAGGAAGGCTAACCTGTCGAGCTCGGCCGGATGAAGCTTGGCAATCTGGTTGAACAATCCCCGTCCATCCATGTTCGGCATTTTCAGATCGCTCAGGATCAGCGCGAAAGTGCGGTTCTGGAGCTGCACCAGCGCTTCTTCGCCGGATCTGGCAATGGTGACCTTGAAACCATCTCGCCTGAGCACCTCAGCAACCAGCTCACCCACTTCCTCTTCGTCGTCCACCACCAGACAAGCAATACCAGTTGAATTCGGGAGCTCATCTTCGGCCGTTTCGGCTCGTTCCTCGATTCGGTCCGAAGCAGGCAGCGAAAGTATGAAGGTCGAGCCACCCCCCTCTGAAGATTCGACCTCGATGGTTCCTCCATGGGATTGAACGATCCGATGACAGAAGGACAGCCCGATCCCAGTCCCTGCCCCAATCTCTTTGGTCGTGAAGAACGGCTCGAAAATGCGGGGAAGTATCTCTTTGGGAATTCCCGGACCCGTGTCGGCAACGCTGACGACTATGTTGCCGGTCTTGGAATGAAGCTGCGTTGAAACCGTGATTGTCCGTTGCCCTTCCCAGCCGTGCAGCGCCTGTTCTGCATTGACAAGCAAATTGATCAGCACCTGGCCAAGTTGATCGGGATCCGCCCAGATCGGGGGAAGACCAGGTTCAAGATGAACTGAAAGCCCGATGTCCGACGATCGAATCGAATAGCTCGCCACTTCCACCGCTTCGGAAATAATGTCATCGATCGCAACGTTTGAGGTCCGCGTCGGCTGCTGTCTGGCCATAGCCAGGAAAGTCTTGACGATCCTGGCGCAGCGTTCGGCTGCCTTGCTCATCTTGTCGGCGCGTTCCACGACCTTGGCGTCGGTTGCGGTCTCCTTCAACAGCGATGACAGGCCAAGCACCACCGAGAGCGGATTATTGAGCTCATGCGCCACCCCCGCCAGCAATCCGCCGAGCGCCGACATTTTTTCGTTCTGGTGCAGCGTCTCGCGCTGGCGCTCCAATTCCTGCTGCATTTCGATACGGTCGGTGAGATCGTAGGCGTGGGAAACGATCACCTTCTCACCGTGATAATCGATCAGTCGAGACGAAATCGAGCACCAGCAGATCCTACCGTCCTTGCGTTTGAGCTGGGTTTCGAAATCGTCGACCAACCCCGTGGCGAGCAGCCGCTCAACGTATCGCACCCGCTCTGAAGGATCGACATAGTAGTCGATGGCGCTGGTCACATTGCCGAGCAGCTCAACCGTGGCGGGACTGCGGTAGAGCAGCTTCCCGTCATGCGCGCGGGTCATCTGGATGTTGACGGGACAGGCTTCGAGGACTTTACGGACCATTTCATCCGCTTCCTTAGCGGCCTCCTCGGCCCGCTTGCGCTCTGTAATGTCGACACGGGTGACCACGAACCCACCTTCGCGGGTTGGACAGTTCGAGACGAAAAACCAACCGCCGTCCGTATGACGGAATTCCTGTTGCCGGAACTCGCGGCGGTCCCTTGCCCTCTCGGCAAGCCAGTCGTCGATCTTGTCCCGTGGAACCGGAAACTGGTTGCGCTCTGCGGTCACGCGGAGGAAATCGAACCAGTTCACCCCGGGAACGAGCACATCCGCGCTTATCGCATGCATCTGGCGGTACCTGCTGTTGGCCAGCACCAGGCAATCGTTCTTGTCGTAGAGGGCAAACCCTTCGGCCAGAGATTCGATCGCGTCGATCAGCCGCTCGTTTGCCTTACGCGTTTCTTGCTGGGCGGTGATCATGTCGGTGATATTCGTCGTGTTCGACACTATCACCTGCCTTCCCTGGAACTCGATCAGGCGAGCGGAAACCGAAGCCCAGAAGGGCTTGTTCTCGGTGTCGTACTGCTGGACCCGAAAATCATCGATCCTGCCCTTTTCGATCAGGGTGCGCTCCAATATTGCGCTATAGTCTGGATCGACATAGTGGTCGGTTATTCGAGGGCGATCGGCGTAGAGATCTCTGGTAGCAGGATTGCGGTAGAGCGTTTCTCCCTCGAACGTGGTCATGTGTATCGGCGAAGGGCAGGCATCGAGCACCTTTTGCAGCAGAGCCGTCGCGTCGCGCTCGGCAGCCTCGGCCTTTTTGCGCCCGCTGATGTCGGCGCGCGTTACGACGAAGCCGCCAAGATCGGTGGGATGTATCGAAACCGAGTGCCATTTGCCGTCGGAGAGGGGGACCTCGAAATGGGAGTGGAACTCGATCCGGCCTTGAATCCGCTCGTCGAGCCACTCGTCCTCGCGCCCAACCGCGTTGCGGTACACGCCGCGCTTGGCGGATTCGCGAAGGAGCTCGTTCCATTCCACGCCCGGTTCAACGAGATCCCGCACCGGGTGGTTCAACTCGCGGTAAAGGCTGTTGCACATGACCAGGCGGTGATCTTCGTCGTACAGTGCGAATCCCTCGGAGAGTGATTCGACGGCGTCTGCGAGCATCTCCCGCGCCGCAGCGACTTCGCCGTCACGCTTCTTCTGCTTGGTCACATCGGCGATGCCGGCGAGAACCACTCGCCGGCCTTGGAACTCGACGATCCTGAGATTGCCCGTGGCCCAGAACTCTTGGCCGTCGGGTCGTTTAAGAAGCACCTCGCAATTTTCGACGACGCCCTTTTGCATGAGCTCCCGATTGATTTCCCGGTGTTTCTCGGGGTCGACAAAGTAGTCGCCGAGCCGCACCGTCTCGCGTTCCGCCTTCTTGCTCCATCCAAGCAGCCGTTCGGCAGCATTGCTCTGGTAAATGAGTTCCCCCGAACTTGCGTCGGTCATCCATACCGGCAACGGATGATGCTTAATCAGGAAACCGAACAGATCCTCGCGCTGCTTACGTTCCGTGATGTCCAATACGCCGATGATGAGCGAGGGGCGCCCGTCATAAACGCCGCGACGGCAGTTGGTCGAGCACCAGAGGGTCGATCCGCTTGTGTTTCTAAGCTGGATTTCGTGATCCCGCACGATCTCGCTGTTGCTGGCGAGAGAACTGATTTCATAGAATTCGCCAGTATTCACGAAATAATCCGTCAGGAATTGCGGCTCGTTCGGGGTCCATTTTCGGCCAAGCAGGTTTGACGCATCGAGGCTTTCGTAGACGATTTTCCCGCTTCCCGCGTCCACCACCCAAACGGGCAGCGGGTGACTGTCCGTGATGCAGCGGAATATCTCCGCGTTTTCCCGGTGCGCGATCTGTGCTCGCTTCATGTCGGTAATGTCGACGCTTACCAGGGCCATGCCACCATTCGGCCGAGGATGTGCGGTGAGCAACTTCCACCGGCCATCCAATGTCTCAGCTTCAACTGGAGGGTTGTCGATTTGCGTCCATCGCGCAGCGGCGCTTTCAGCGAACGCGTTGCCCGGCTCGATGGGGCGGCCGTCGAAACTCTTTAGATGTGAGAGGGCTTCGGCGACTGCGGCAATGGTGTCCATCGGATGCATCTCGCCGCGATCGAGCCGCCGGCTTCCAAATATCTCCGGATTGCCGTCGACGAGGACATTGTTGGCGTCAAAAAGGGCATAGCCTGTGTGTGTGGATGGCACCGGATTATCAGGCCGCATGGTCGTTCCCTTTGTTCGCGTGATCTCGCGAGGGCGGATACTAGGCCCTCTTTGTTTCAGCATACATTCAGACGATGCGTGATTTGTTTCAACTGTTTCGGCGCGTGGGAATCTTCGCCAGCGCTGACGTGAAAACGAAACTCTACCCAATCCTCCGGAAAAACGGCGGAAACACGAATGGCCTAGGTTGCACGGCCGATACCACTGCTCGAGCAAACGACTCGGACCATAACCAGTCACAAAGTGCCGCCTGTCATCCCCGTGGGGCGCGCGCTGAAACAAACGAAACACTCCCACCGCACCACAGAAAAACGTCTGAAACGAAGGCGGTGTATGACAAGAAGAGCCGCAGATGCGGCAAATTCAACCGGCGAAGCGCAAATGTCCGGCGCCCAGGATGAACAATCTATTCTTGGCGAGCGTCGACGCGTCTTGCTCCGAAACCTGAGGGTTCAATATGGATAAGCCAGTTACTTCGTATGATTTCCCCGACAGGCTCCTCGCGAGCCTTATTGACCAAAACCATCCGGCCTATGAAGAGGCTCGCGGGCTCTACAACGCTATGATCGACAAGCGGCCGCGCTGGATCGTCCCCTGCGCCGAAGTCGCCGACGTCGTCGCGGCAGTCAATCATGCCCGAGAGAAGCATTTGGTTCTTGCCATTCGCGGCGGCGGCCACAACGGTCCAGGCTTCGGCAGTTGCGACGGCGGAATGGTCATCGACATGTCGCCGATGAAACGGGTCGATATCGATCCCAGGACTCGCACGGTCCGCGTCGAGGCCGGCTGCACCCAAGGCGATGTCGACCGCGCCACCAGCGCTCATGGGCTGGCGGTGCCGGCGGGCCTCGTCTCGACCACAGGCATCGCCGGACTGACGCTGGGCGGCGGCACCGGCCATCTAACGCGCAGACACGGCCTCACCATCGACAATCTGCTTGCGGCCCAGGTCGTGCTGGCCGACGGCAGCGTCGTGACGGCAAGTGAGGACGAACACCCGGAGCTGTTCTGGGCGCTGCGCGGCGGCGGCGGCAACTTCGGCGTCGTGACGCGCTTCACATTTCAGGCGCATCCGGCGAAGGATGTCTATGCCGGGCCGATCTTCTTCGACATCGCACATGCCGTAGAGATCATGCGTTGGTACCGGGACTTCCTGCCCGGAGCGCCGCGAGAGCTCGGGATGTTCTTCGGCATCAAGACGGTGCCCTCCTGCGACCCTTTCCCGCGCGAGATCTGGGGAAGGCGCATCTGCGCGCTAATCAGTTGCTACAACGGCGCGGAGGAGGACGGCATCCGAGCGATGCAGCCCGTGCGCGACGCGCTTCCCAAGCCTCTAATGGACGGTATGATGCAGATGCCCTTCGTCGATCTGCAGGCGCTGTTTGATCCGCTGCTGCCGAAGGGCTTGCAGTGGTACTGGAAGGGCGATTATGTCGACGAGCTGTCCGATGCGGCCATCGGTGCCCATGCCGAGCACGGCTCGAAAACCCCGAGCGAGCTGTCGCTGATGCATCTCTACCCGATCGACGGAGCGGTCCAGGAAGTGGCTCCGGACGCCACCGCCTGGGGAGCGCGGCGAGCGCGTTGGTCCATGGTTATCGCCGGCATCGACCCCGACCCGACGAAGGCGCGGGAGCTGAGGCGCTGGGCAAGCGAGTATTGGGCCGCGGTGCACAAGCACAACCCGCATGGTGGCGCCTATATCAACTTCATGATGGATGATGAAGGCGAAGCGCGCGTACGCGCCGCCTACGGCGCCAACTATGAGCGGCTCGTCGCGGTCAAGCGCAAATACGATCCGGCGAACCTCTTCCGCGTCAACCACAACATCCGGCCGTAAGCGGAGGCTGAGCCTGTCCGTCCTTGGGTCGCGCCGAGGCGGACAGGCCTGTGGCATGTGGAAGCCGGTGTCGCGCCCATCGAGGAAGATTCTCGTCGAATCTCCGACGAGAACGATATGCGACGGCTGAAGGTCGGCTCCCGGAAAGCCGTTATTCAGCATGTGTTCTGGATGGACGGGATATTGACCTGCCCAGACCTTTCTTTTCCCCAGGAGAAGGTCGTGAAAGGACGCAGTCATGACCTACGCAGGCCGTGTTGGCCTGGTAGGAACAGTTTTGGCGTTAGTTAAAAAATCACCGCCATCAGTGCTCGTCAGCTCGCGCTCGCCTCCAGCAGCCGGACGAGTTCGGCCTGCCTGCGCACGCCGGCCTTCTCGAAGACATGCCTTAGATGCGCTCTGACCGTGTGGCCGCGATGCCGAGCCGGGCAGCGGCGTCGCGCCCGTTGCCATTGAGATTTTCCAGGACGACGTCAGCCTCCGCCGGATTCAGTCTGAACCTACGATCCAGGTCCTGCCTTCGCTCGTGCTGTTCTCGTTCAGGATCGGTGACCATATGGATCACCACTGGCCGCGCAGCGCCGAGCCAGGACGTGTCGATCGGACGGCGCGGAAAGGACACTCCGCGAGATTGCGGGCGGCCTTCCATTCGTTCCGGGCCGCTCGGCTACGCGCCAGAGTGTTCGCAACCTTGTCGACTTGATCCTTTCTGGATCCGGAGCAAACGACTCGGACCACAACCATCCACAAAATGCGGCCCGCCCCGTCGCGCGTGCCCCTGAAACAAACGAAACACTCCCACCGCACTACAGAAAAACGCCTGAAACGAAAGCGGTGTATGACAATAAGAACCGCAGATGCGGCAGATTCGATGGGCGAGACACAAGTATCCAGCGCCATGGACGAACATCTAGTCTTGTCGAGGTGCCGACGCGTCTTGCTCCGAAACCTGAGGTTCAAAATGCATAAGCCAGTTACTTCGTACGATTTCCCCGACCGGCTCCGCGCGAGCCTTGTTGACCAAAACCATGCGGCCCATGAAGGGGCTCGCCGGCTCTTACAACGCCATGATCGACAAGGGGCAGACGTCAACCCCGCCACGCGACGGCTGATCGGGAACAGCCGCCATTCATACAGGCCGCGTTGACGCCGCCGAATGGTGATCATCTCGGCTGCTATCAAGCAGCCCTCCGAACAGCGCACGAACGTAACAAGACAAACCGTGCGCTGAACAACCTGCTGCCGCAAATCCAGAAGGATAGCGGTTGGTCGGTTTGCCCAAAGGGCATGAAAGACAGCTCATTGATGCGGTGCGGGGCACGGCGCGTTGAGGCCAAATGCTAACCCTCAAAGATGGAGAATTGAAATGCTTAAGATCGTTCTTGCCACTGCCACTTTCCTGTTTGCCTCCGGCATGGCTCTTGCCGGCAGCGACCACTATGGCTCCGACTACAGCCATGGCTCCGGCTATTCGAACACCGGTCACCATTCGATGGTGTCCGACAACGGCTACGCGGCCGACCCGAGCGGCACAGCGAGTGTCAGCACGACCGACAGCGCACCGACCTCGGCAGGGAATTCGATCTTCGATATTCCTGGGCCCGGTTATGGCCAGGGGATCTGGGGCCGCTGATACCAGCGTTCGGCCGGCACGGTCGAGATTAGACCTCCAAGCGGCGGGCGCGCCCGCCGCTTGGAATCACCTCACAGCCAGAAAGATCTTTGCCGATCTCGAACCGTGGGCTGGAGCGGGCTTGGGGGCCTGTCCACGTCTTTCGCCGCCGAGGTCAGGCGATCGTCCACAGCGTTGCGCGGCCCGATCGGGTGCGTTTCAGTAGAACTCCCCTCGGCTTCAGCTTTGAGAGCTGCGTCGTCAGTCCGTAGCCTCGCCCAGCCGTGAGTAAGCACCGCCAAGCGCCACCAGCTCATCATGCGGACCTTGTTCGACAATGCCGGTATCGGCGACCACCACGATGCGATCGGCCTTGCGGATCGTCGCCAGCCGGTGTGCGATCACCAGTGTCGTTCGGCCTTCCGCAAGCTCTGCCAGCGACTGCTGGATCTCCCGCTCGGTCTGCGTGTCGAGTGCCGACGTCGCCTCGTCCAGGATGAGGATTGTCGGGTTCTTCAGGAACATGCGCGCGATTGCCAGGCGCTGTTTCTGACCGCCCGAAAGTTTTACGCCACGCTCGCCAATGATCGTATCGAGGCCTTCCGGCAGTGAAGCGATGAGTTCGTGGAGGCGCGCGCGGCGCGCGGCCTCGACGATCTCGCTATCGACCGCGTCCAGCCGGCCATAGGCGATGTTCTCGCGGATCGTTCCGCCAAACAGGAACACGTCCTGCTGCACGATACCGATCTGGCCGCGTAATGAGGCCAGCCTCATGTCGCGGATATCCAAACCGTCGATCGTGATGGCGCCGCTGTCGACGTCGTAAAAACGCGGCAACAGCGAGCACAGCGTCGTCTTGCCGGCGCCGGACGGTCCCACGAAGGCGATGGTTTGTCCGGCTGCTATGTCGAGATTGATGTTCTTCAAGACCGCCCGTTCGCCGCTATAGCCGAAGGTGACATCCCGGTAGCTGATGTTGCCTTGGAGCGTCGGTGCGTCAACAGCACCAGGCCGATCCGCGATGTCCGGCTCAGTGTCGAGGAGAGCCGCATAACGGCGGAATCCGGCGATGCCTTTCGGATAGGTTTCGATCACCGAATTGATCTTGTCGATCGGCCGGAAGAACACATTGACCAGGAGCAGGAAGCCAACGAAGCCGCCACTGGAAAGTTCGCCACGCAGCACGAGGTAGCTTCCGGCAATCATTACCACCAGTTGGATCAACCGCATGCTCATGTAGCTCACCGACGTGCTGGCGGCCATGATGCGATAGGCATCGAGCTTGGTCTTGCGGTAGCTGGCGTTGTCACGCGCGAACAGATTGCGCTCGTGATCTTCATTGGCGAAAGCCTGCACCACGCGCATGCCGCCGACATTCTCCTCGATGCGAACGTTGAAATCGCCGACCCGCCCGTAAAGCGCCTGCCAGTTGCGCGTCATGCGCGCGCCATAGCGGCTTGTCACCCAGGCGACGAGCGGCACAATTGCCGCCGTAATCAGTGCAAGCTGCGGATTGACCAGGAACATCAGCGCGAAAGCGCCGAGGAAAGTCATGATCGCGATGAACAGGTCTTCCGGGCCATGATGGGCAACCTCGCCGATCTCCTCCAAGTCCTTGGTGACGCGGGCGATGAGGTGACCGGTCTTGTGGTTGTCATAGAAGCGGAACGAGAGCTTCTGCAGGTGATCGAAGCTCTTCCGGCGCATCTCGGTCTCGATATTGATACCGAGCATATGACCCCAGTAAACCACGACCGCCATCAGCCCGGTGTTCAACACATAGATGGCAAGCAGGCCGGCCGACGCAGCAAGTATCAACAGCCACTGCTGAGTCGGCAGCAGTTCGTCGACGAACAGCTTGACCGCCATCGGAAACCCGAGCTCCAGCATGCCAGACAGAACCGCACAGCAGAAATCCAGGATGAACAGACCCTTCCAGGGGCGGTAGTAGGAGAAAAATCTAAGCAGCATTGGAACGCTTTTTCTGTTCGAAGGTCTGGACTGCCAGGAGCATGGCAATATGGGGCTGTCGCTACAGGCATTCTTGCGGGCGACTGCTCATGAGGCCGACCTTGTCTGGAGGGATAGCTTACGATAAGTGGAGTGTAAACGTCATATTATGAGGACTCCATGCTGACTGCAACCACGCGCTGCGAAACACCGAATGCGGGCAAATATATCCAGCAGCTATGCAAACATTTCGCGCACAAGGTGGAGGTCGCTTATGGCGAAGGGCATGGGCAGTGCCGGTTTTCCTGTGGCACAGCTACAATGAATGCCGGTCTCGAAGAGCTGGCCATAATGGTGGAAGCTGCCGACACCGGCGCATTAAACGAGACCAAGCAGGTCATCGAATCGCATCTCGCCCGGTTCGCCTTCCGCGAAAATCTCCAGCCGCTGGCCTGGCGCGATTGAGGCGTCGTTTTCGACACGGAGCATGCTCATGAAATGGCTCAAGTCGGTCCTGGCGTTGCCGGCACTGGCGCTTTTCCTCGTTCAGGCGTTCGCAACCGAGATCGAAACCGCGAAAGGCCCGGTGACGGTCGACAAGACGCCGCAAACGCTCGCGGTGTTCGATATTGCGGCAGTCGATACGCTGAACAGCCTGGGCGTGAAGATTGCCGGTCTGCCCGATAAACTCTATGTGCCCGAACTCGCAGGATTGAAGGACGGTGCGGAAATCGTCGGGACCCTCTTCGAGCCCGATCTGGAGGCCCTGAGCGCGCTGGCGCCGGACCTTATCATTGTCGGCGGGCGCTCCTCGCCGCAACTGGCGGCGACGAGCCGGATTGCGCAGAGCATCGATATGACAATGGAGGGCGATGACCTTTTCGCGCAGGCAAAGCAGCGCCTGATGGCTTACGGCGCTCTCGTCGGCAAGCCGGCCGAGGCGGCGGCGCTTGCTGCGGAACTCGATGACGCGCTTTCGTCGACACGTGCCGCCGTCAAGGGCAAGGGTACGGCTCTCATCCTGATGACCAGCGGCCCGAAAGTGACTGCCTACGGCAAGACGTCCCGCTTCGGTTGGCTGCATTCGGCGCTCCAACTCACGCCGACCGTCGAGGATGTTGAGGCCGCCACCCACGGCGAAGCGATCTCCTTCGAGTTCCTCCGCGATGCCAATCCGGACTGGCTTATCGTGCTCGATCGCGGCGCGGCGATCGGTTCGGGCGAGCAGAATGCCAGGGCAACGCTCGACAATGAACTGGCGGCCGAAACCACGGCCTGGAAGAAAGGGCAGGTGGTCTACATGCCGGCAGCCGATTTCTACATCGCTGCAGGCGGCGTCCAGTCGACGATGCGCGTGCTTGAGGCCATTCGAGACGCTTTCTCGCAGACCAAATGACCGCTGGATCGCTTGGCATTCAAGGCTTCGCTTATCAGGCAATCGGCGCCGCAACCCTGCTGGCGCTCTTTGTGGCCAGTTTGTTCGTCGGTGTCGGCGAGCTCGCCATAGACAGTCTGGCTTCAGATCCGGAAGCGTTGCGGCTGATCATGATCAGCCGCCTGCCGCGGACACTAGCGGCACTTCTGACCGGCAGCGCCTTGGCCATCGCAGGGCTTGTGATGCAGACGCTTGCCCGCAATCGTTTCGTCGAGCCGTCGACGGCGGGAACCGCGCAATCGGCGGCGCTCGGCATACTGGTCGCTACGCTGGTGTGGCCAGATGCATCGCTTGGCTGGAAAGCAGCCGGCGCTGCCGTCACCGCTCTCGCCGGGACATCCGTTTTTCTCATGCTCGCCCATAGGTTGCCGCCTGCACAACCTTTTCTCGTTCCGCTGTTCGGATTGGTCTATGGCGGCATCATTGGCGCTACCGCGATCTTTACGGCATGGCACCTCGATCTTCTGCAGTTTCTCGAAGTGTGGATGACGGGCGAGTTTTCCGGCATCCTGCGCGGGCGCTATGAACTGTTGTGGGTTGCGGGCGCATTGGTCGTATTGGCTTGGTGGACAGCCGACCGCCTGACGATGCTTTCGTTGGGCAGGGAGGTCAGCATAGGGCTCGGCCTGAACTATGCCGGCATGCTTCGGCTCGGCCTGATTATCGTCTCGGCCATCACCGCTCTGACCGTGGTTGTTGTCGGAACGATCCCGTTCGTCGGCCTTGTCGCGCCCAACATCGTATCGCGCTTCGCTGGCGAAAACCTGCGCCACACCTTGCCATGGGTCGCCGGCAGTGGTGCGGCGTTGGTGCTTGCTTGCGATATCATTGGCAGACTCATCCGTTTCCCTTACGAGGTTCCGGTCGGCACGATCCTCGGCGTCGTCGGGGCTGTGCTTTTCCTCATCCTGCTGCTTGGCCGAAACAGCAATGACTGAAGTCGTGATGCAACGCGGCCCGATGCGACTCGAGGGCCGCCTCGCGATGATGGCGGCGGTCGCAGTGCTGGTCAGCGTCGCGTTCATGACGATCGGCCTGCGCGGCAATCTCGCCTTCGTGATCGAACTGCGTGCCGTGCGGCTGGCGGCGATGGTTCTGGTCGGCGTGGCGGTGGCGGTTTCGACGGTCGTGTTTCAGACCGTTTGCGCCAACCGCATCATCACGCCATCGATCATGGGGCTGGATGCGCTCTACGTCTTTTGCCAGACCGCGCTTGTTTTTGCGCTGAGCGGTTTCGGCTTTGCCGGCATCGATCCCCGCTTGCACTTCCTCGGCAATTTCACGGTAATGACGAGCCTCGCGCTGGCGCTGTTCCTGCCGATGCTTCGCCGGCGTTTCGACCTGACGCTGATGTTGCTGACGGGCGTCGTGCTGGGCGTTCTGTTCCGATCGCTGACGACGTTGCTGGCGCGGCTGCTGGATCCGAACGATTTCGCCGTGCTGCAAGGTGCGGTCTTCGCCAGCTTCAATACAGTGGAACCCGATCTCATGCTGTTGGCCGGCGTGATCACCGTGGCGGGAGTCGCCATCGCCTGGCGGGCGCGACATGTTCTCGATGTGCTTGCGCTGGGCACCGACACAGCCATCGGGCTCGGCGTCGCGTGGCGCGGCATGGCTGCCGGGCTGCTGGTTCTTGTCGCCGCGCTCGTATCGACGTCGACGGCGCTGGTTGGGCCGATGGCGTTTTTGGGCCTGCTGGTGGTTTCGCTCACTGAGCGCATCGTCGGCACCAACCGACACGCCATCCTTCTGCCGGCAGCCGCGTTCACGGCGATAATCGTGCTCGTGGGCGGCCAGACAATCCTCCAGCACGCTCTGGGCGGGGAAGGCAGCCTCGGCATCGTCGTGGAATTTGCCGGCGGCCTCGTGTTCCTCGCCATTCTGTTTGCTGCGGGCCGGCGATGATCGAGATTGCAGGCGTCTCCCTGGCTCTTGGCGGCAGCCGCATTTTGGATAATGTGAGCCTGACAGTACCGAAGGGTGGCGTCACGGCGCTTGTCGGACCGAATGGCGCCGGTAAGTCCAGCCTGTTGTCGTTGATCGCCCGCCTGCAGCCCCTGCAAAGCGGCCGCATCACCGTCGACGGGCTGCCGGTCGATACGACGCCGAGCCGGCAGTTGGCCAAGATCATGGCCATCCTTCGACAGGATCCCGGCGTCGCAGGCCGCCTGCGCGTCGTCGACCTGGTGGGGTTCGGTCGTTTCCCGCATCACCGCGGGCGGCTGACGGCGGGAGACCGTGAAATCATCGCGGCGTCGCTCGAGCAGTTCGATCTCAGCGACCTGGCGCTGCGCTTCATCGACACCTTGTCAGGCGGGCAACGGCAGCGCGCCCTCGTCGCGATGACCTTCTGCCAGGGAACGGATTACATCCTTCTGGACGAGCCGCTGAACAATCTCGACATGTTTCATGCAAGAAATCTCATGCGGACGCTGAGACGCATCGCCGACGAGCACGGCAAGACCGTGCTTATCGTACTCCACGACATCAATCATGCAGCCTCGTACGCCGACCGTGTCGTCGCGATGAAGGATGGCGCCGTTGTCGCAATGGGCGAGACCGGCGACGTCATCCGGCCGGACATATTGGAGAGCATTTTTGGCTTCTCGATGCGGGTCGAAAACATCGCCGGTCGGCTGACCGTCCTGCACCACGCCTGAGAATTTGCACCACGCCTGAGAATGCTCCGCGGCTGCGGCGCTCGAAGAGCGCAACAGATACAAAGGCTTGCATAAAACTGGATATTTACTATCAAGTTTATTGCGACAGCGCAACCGATGGGTTAAGGCAGTCCTACAGGCGCGGTTCGCGCCAGCCGGGGCTACCGTAATCGAGGGGATTTAGCCGATGTCATCCGATCTGTTGCGAGCGCTGACCGTCAGCATCGCGATGTCCATCTTCTTGTGTCCCGACGCGCTGGCGCAGTCCGCCCCCGTCCCAGAAACGGAAGCCAGTACGAGCGCCACCGAAGAAAATGAAGACAGCCAGGCTCCCGCTGGGGGTACGCAACTCGACACGATTCTCGTCCTCGACGTGGGGGCGGGCGCCAACGCGACGGCCGGCGCCAACCTGATCACCATCGACCAGCAGGAGATCGACCGCAAGAAACCGCAGGATTTGAGGGAGGTGTTCTCCGGTGAACCGCAGATCGCCGTCGGCGGCGCGATACCCAGCACGCAGAAGATCTACGTCAATGGTGTCGATGAAAACAATCTAGCCGTGACTGTCGACGGGTCACGACAGAACAACAAGGTGTTCCACCACAACGGCACATACCTGCTCGACCCGGCGCTGCTGAAGGCCGCGTCGGTGCAGGCAGGCGTCGCGCCGGCCGACGCCGGTCCTGGCGCGCTCGCGGGATCGCTTGGATTCGAGACCAAGGACGCCGTCGATCTGCTCGAACCCGGCCGCAACTTCGGCGGTTTCGTTACCGGCATATGGGACACCAACAGCGGGACATTCACCACCGGCGTGAGCGCCTTCGGCCAGCAGGACGGGTTCGAGTACCTCGGCTACATCAATTACGGCCGTGGCGGTAACTTCACCGCCGGCAACGGCGAGGGGATGCCGGGGACCGGCACCGATCTAATCAGCGGGTTAGCCAAGGTCGCTTACGAGAGTGTCGAGGGCCATCGATTCGAGCTCAGCCACGAGCGGGTCCGCGACGACGCGCTACGCCCCTATCGCGCCAATGTCTATATCAATCGACCGGGCCGGGAACCCGAATTGCGGAACTACGACCTGCGCCGCCAGAACACGGTCTTTACCTATACGGATACCTCGCCGGAAGGCTGGTGGGACCCCAAGATCGTGCTCGCCTATAGCAAAACGCAGATCGCAGCACCTGAATATTTCTTCGACGTTGTGTCGCCCACGGAAGGCGCCACCAGCAGCTTCAACGGGAAAGTGGAGAACCGGTTCGCGCTCGACATCGGCAGCGTCACTGCGGGTTTCGACTTCTACAACGACAAGGCCGATCTGGATTATCTCAACCCGACGGAGCCGTTCTTTACGGACGAGCGCGCCACTAATATCGGCGCCTATGCGCAGGCGCGGCTGGAGCCCTTCGACCGGACCAGGATTTCCTTCGGCGGGCGCGCCGATCACCAATGGTTCACCGGCGTCGATGATTCGGATTGGAACAATGCGGGCCTGAGCGGCAACATTTCGGGCGAGTATGACCTTATCCCGGAGTTCCTGACCGTAAAGGCTGGGACCTCGCATGTCTGGGGCGGCGTTCCGCTGGCGGAAAACTACCTGCAGAACCCGCTGTGGACCTATGGCGACGGCCCGGAGCCGGTGACCTCTAACAACTATACGGCCGGTCTAGAGGCGCGCTACAACGGCTTCACCTTCGAGGCGAACGTGTTTCGCACCGACATCAACGACGCGCGCCTGCCGGTGTTCGGACGCGGCGCGCCGGTGCCTGTTTTCACATCGATCCGAACGCTTGATCTCGTTTCCAAAGGCTGGGAAATCGGCGGCCGCTATGATTGGGACGCCGGCTTTGTCAGCCTGAAATACGCCGACATCAATGCCGACGTCGACGGCCAGCCGGCTGATACGGAGATCGGCCGCTATTTGACGACGCCTCTCGGACAGATCGTGATGATCGGCGCCGGCTACACATTCGACGATTGGGGCGTCAAGGTCGGTGGCGACATCGAAATCGCCTTGAGAACCGACAGGACGCTGGTGCGGCATCCAACCGATCCGACAAGCGCAAAGAAGGAACTGCCCGGCTATGAGGTGGTGAACGCCTACGTCGAGTGGACGCCGCCTTCGAAGCCGAACTTCACGCTGCGAGCCGATGCCCTCAACATCTTCGACGAAGCCTACACCGACCGTGCTGCCTACGGGCAGGATTTCGTTGGCGTGGCGCCGCACTTTGATCCCGGCCGCTCGTTCCGGCTGAGCGCCACGGCGCGATTCTGATGTTGCAAAAACGCTGGTCGCGGACAATCGCCCGCGCCGGCTGCGAAACGATGTTTGCGTTGGCGCCTTCGATGCTCAAGCGACGCCGACGCGGATCGGTGCCTCGCGGTCCGCCCGCAGTAGACGCATGTTGCGGGCGTCGGTGGCGAGAATGTTGAAGCAGTCGCCGCCGAACCATTCCAGCGAGGCATCTACTTCCTCGCGCTCGAACACCTCATCCAGGAATTGCAGATAGTCCACCGCACCATCGAAAAGCGCGGTCATGCCCGTCCGCTTTCCGGCCGCGGCATAGACATTTGCCGGCTCGAACACGGCGAGGTCTGCACGCGAGCGTACATTTTTCAGATGATAGTGCCGGATGTGCGGCAACAGCGCGCGATGCGCAGCGACCGGATCGGCGCCCCCTTCCCAGACGTGCAAAGTGTCGAAATTGATCCCCAGCGCGGGATGATCGACCTCCTCGAGCAGGCGCTGCGTCGACGCCAGCGTATCAGCAAGCGTTCCTGGATGTGTCTCCACCAGCATCTGGCAGCCCTGGTCCTGCGCCATCATGCAGGCATCCTTGAGCCGCGCCGATAGTCGCCAGCGCGCTTCGGGCGAGGTGTCCCGGCTTGCCGACTTGCCGGCGAATGTTCGCACCTTGCGGGCGCCCCAGCGGCCGGCCAGACGGCAGAGATTCGACGTGGCATGACGCAGTGACGTCAGATCCTCATCGAGAGGCAGATAGTCGCTGAGCATCGGCACGGAAAGGCCGAATGCCGCCATCCAGTCGGCGTTGCGGTCGGTCATATGCTGCATGTTGCGCGCGTGTGCGCCCCAGAGCTCTACCCCCTGGAAATCGCTCGCCGCCGCCCATCGCGCGATATCCTCCAGCGACAGCAGGTGATGGCGGAACGTGATCGTGCAGAGCGACAGTCTCATGCGACGGCGTCCTCCACATCGTGGCGTGGCGCGTGCAGGAGGCCGCGGGTGTCGCACCACAACCGATAGGTGTGGGCGAGACGGCGCTTCAGCGAGCGCTCCATCGCGTCCAGAACATCGAGTTTTTCGAATATCCGTACCGCCAGCGCTTCGTCGCCTATCTGGCCGAGCTTCATGATGGCGTAGTGAAGCGCCTTGAATTCCTGGATCAAGGATTCGATGTCGTCGCAGATCGTGTCGAACTCGGCGTTGGAAAGCTGCAGCGATCGCCAGAAAAAGGCAAAGCCGTGCTCCAGCGCGTATTTGCGGATCGAGATAACTGGCAACTCGCGCAGCGCCGTCGACAACTCGGCCAATTTCAGGCCGTCGCGGCCTTCCAAATGCGCCCGGACGACCTCGCGCGTGGCACGTGTCAAAAGATTGTCATCTTCATGGAAGCAGGCAAGGAAGTAGTCGCGCAGATCGATGGCCGACGGTTTCCTGATGTCGGCAGCGTCGAAGATGAAGCCGCCGGCAACAGTCGGCTGCATGATCGCGTTGATGACTTTCTGCTTCTCGATCCTGCCTTCCCAGCGGAAATCCGGGTCGAGGACCATCCAAACCGCCGGATCCTCGGTGTGTTCCAGCATCAAATAGTGCGGGAACGGATTCTGGTTGAACTTGTTCTCGCGCTCCGGCAGGTGGAAGAGATCGAGCATCACCATCAGGTACTCGCTCTCCTTCTTGCGCTCCAGAAGCTCCAGCATCGTCGCCAGGTTCTCTTCCTTCGTAGCGCCCGGCCGATACCATTGGCGAAGCTTGGCGCCATACAGGCGCTCGAACCAATCGCGGAAGAAGTCGTGGTTGATTTCAGACGCGTGATACGCCAGCCGCCAGTTTTTATCGACGGCGAAACCCGCATCCCAGACGCCGAAGAAGAAGGGTCGATGGTCAAGCTGCCTTTGCTTCACCGCGTGACAGACATTGCTGACGAAGCAATGGACCTTGATGTCGACAAAGTCCTCGCCATGCACGCCGATCCGCTCGGCCGCTTCTCTTTCGGCGCGAGCGAGAACAGGCTCTTTTGCGGGCTTCACCAGGGTTCCACTTGGTTCCGACGCCTTGGCGAACAACCGCGCCAGATCGTCTACCGTGTCCAGATCCTGGCGACTGATCACCGCCTCGGGCAACGCGACGCCGTGGTCGAGTTCAAGAGCCAGCATGGTTTCGAGGACAAGCACGGAGTCGAGATACAGATCCTCGTTCAGCCTGGCTTGCGGCGCGAAGGCATCCATATGCTGGTTGTCGAGCTTGTCGCGCAGGATAGTCCCGATTGCGTCGAGTATTTGATCATAGGTCATCAGGCTGCCTCCGTCCGTACCGGCCCGAATTCGCCCGCACCGTAGCGCGCGGCCACGTCGCGCCTGCTGATCTTCCCGTTCGCCTGGCGCGGGATCCGCTCCACCTGAAGGATTTCAGTTGGCACCTGGTGTGCTGCAAGCCGCTCGGCGCACCGTTGCCGAAGCTGCGTCCGGTCGACCGCATGTTCGGCACTGAACAGAAGCGCGACGCGCTCGCCCGCGAATGCATCCTGTTTACGGAACACGACGGCGTCGCCAATGCCGCCGAACGTCAAGACGACGTCCTCGACTTCCTTCGGATAGACGTTGAGGCCCGAGACGTTGATCAGGTCATCGAGGCGCGACAGGAAGACCAGCATGCCGTCGTCGCGGCGATAGCCAAGGTCGCGCGTCTCGACCGCCACGTCCTTGCGCTCGACGGCAATTTCTTTCGGCTCGCCGGCCGTGCCGGTATCACGCAACGAGAAGCGCGGCAGCACATAACCGACTTCATTAGCCGCTTGAACATTCGGGTTGATCGCGATGCAGCCGGCCTCCGAGCAGCCGTACTGCTGGAACATGTGCCTGGATTTGGCCCTGATCTGCCTGAACCAGGGTTCGGGTAAGAGGGTACCGGATGTCATCGTTGCGTGGATCTGCTCGCCGGCCGGCAAAAGCCTGGCGAGCGTATACAAGATGGCCGGCGACGAGATCAGGTAGGGGCGCTCGGTTTCGCGCAGCTTGCGCAGCAGGAATTTGGGGTTCCCGGTGTCCAGTATGGCGGGCGACTGGCCGCGCTTCAGCGCCACCAGTACGCCGCAGATCAAGCCATAGGAATGGGTGGTTGGCCCCGCGATCAAGGGGGTCATGTCCTGTGGCTCGACAAACGCCGAGGTGTAGCTCTCGATCTCGTCGTCTATGTCGCTCCAGGCGCGCGCGATGCATTTCGGCTCGCCGGTCGTGCCGGAGCTCATCTGCAACAGCTGTCCAGCTTCGCTCGCGCGCTCCTCGCAGATCGGCTCGCCTTCCAGCCGGTTGTAGAAAAGCCAGTTGCACCTTGCCGTCTCCGCCTGCCGGCGCGCTGCGGCATATGGTGTCGAGGGATGCAGCGGCAGAACGCTGGCGCCCGCCGAGCGCGCGGCAAAGAAGAACGCCAGCCAATCCTGCGCCTCGGAGAAGCAGACCGCAAAACGGTCGCCTGCGCGCTTGTCGAGTTGCGCCGCCGCCGCCATGCGGTCCGCCGCATCGCGGAAATAGGCCTGATCAAAGACCGTGTCGTTGATTGTGATCATGTTTTCTGTTCCCTTACGCGACTGCAAGGCTGTTTGGGATTTCGTGGGCGCATTCGTTGCCCGGTGGCGAGAGCTTCCGCCGCAGCAGCGATTCCGTGCGGATGCGTGGCTTGAAAAGGCCAAGTGCGGCTTGCCGGTGTGTCAGTCCGAACTGCCGGCTATGGTCCCGCAATCGCCTGCCGACATCCGACCAGAAGCTGTCTTCGTCGAGCCCGTAACAGTGCCGCAACAGATGCGAGATCTCGGCGAGGTTGTAGACGAACAGGGCGTCCATGCAGAGCTCGCCGAGCAGCTCGGCACTCACCATCCAATAGTACTGGTTGGGCGCGGCGTCGCGATAGGCGGGGTTCAAGGCGAGGAAGTCGGGTGCAGCATCGGGATCGCGCAGGAAGCCCGGCACATATTCGACGCTGTCGTGGAAGTCGCGCATTGCCAGCCTCACTGGCCAGCCGTCCCGGTGGATCAGTATCAGGTTCTGGCCATGCGCTTCCGTCGCGATGCCATGGCCGACGAGCAGGTGAAACACCGGCATCACCACCGTATCCACAAGCCTGTCGAGCCAGACGTCCAGCCCGTACTGCTCGATCCAGTTCGCGACGAACGGCCGGCCGTCACTCTCCAAGGCCATCAGCGCGTTGAGAGGCACCGCGGTTTCGCCGGACTTAAGGCTGCTCGTAACGTCCTCTCGCCAAATCGCGGCGATCTGTCCTGCGAGCGGTCCGTCCCGATCTGCGATCGTGCCGGCATATTCGCCGAGGATCGTGAGCGGATAGCGCGCCTCGAACAGCGAATCGCCGGCGACGATGTCCTTCAGCCAGCGGCTGATCGCCGGCGCGCTGCCCACCGAATGCGGTTCGATAATACGCTTGGCCGACGAGTTGACGAGATTCATCGGCAGTTTAAGATTGGCGCGTCGCGGGTGATCGCGATTGAAAAGCGTCCGCACGGATTGGCTGGCGGTGTAGCGATCACCGGCCTCGCCGAGGAATCCGGCGGAGCCCTCCGCCAGCCAGCGTGACAGTTCCGAGCTCTGCAACGCTTTCCATTGCCAGGGGTGCAGCGGCATCAGGCCGAACCGCCCTGCATTGTCGCCGAGTGGGCCACGGCGCTCGTCCAGCAGCGCGTACGTTTCGGCGCCGAGTTCGTGCATCCAGAAAGCCTGCTCGTCCGTGGGAAACGCCGAGTGCAGACGTTCGGGCGCGACCGCCAGCCAGGCCAGTTGGAAGGCGTTGCCTGCTTCCGGGCCGTACGCCGCATGGTCGGTGTAATCGAAGCCGGTGCGCGCCTTGAAACACGGATGATAGGGATGGCCCTCATCGATCGCGCTGTCGAGTTGCGCAAATGGGAGATCGCGGCGCGGTCTGCGCTGGAGGTTGCTTTTGTTCCAGGCGCTGAAATCCAGCGTCCGATCCAGTTCGGATGTAAGTTGCGCACGCCGATCGGGGCAGGTGTTTATACTCGCAAGGAGATCGCCGAGCGTCGCCGGCCGCCATGGGCCGCCGCAGCCCCGCATGATCGTTTCGGGGGCGATCCTGACCCGGCCGAAGGCGCCGATCGATCCCTCGCAGCGTATCGAGGCGCCGTCGCAGCGCCATTCGAAACGGGCTTTCCCGCCGCCTCGCCACACCGCGCAATCGACCAGGCCCTCATAGACCAGGGCTTCCGCGAGCTGGCGCATGACACGCAGCTCGGGGATGCCGTGGAGATCAAGAGGCAATGGCATGTGTCTGCTCCGCGGCCATAAAAAGCCCGACACCGCTCAGTGGATTGGCAAAATGCGTGTAGATGGCGCTGCCGCCCTCGGCCAGCTCATCGACGTCCTGCAGCCGGATGGCCAGATTGGCCTTTGCGGTGATGTTAGGCTTGTCCAGCAGGCTGGACGCGAATTCCCGGCCTGCGCCAGTGAGCTCTCCCGCCAGCTTTTTGAGCCGCACTCGCAGGATGCCGAGCAGTTCGGCCTCGCTTACCAAGCCGTCATGTCCGGCGCGCGCGACGACCGAGAAGATCTGGTTGACGATGAGGTAGTAGGAGAGCCGCTCGCGAATCTCACGGTCATCGAAGAAGAGGCTGCGGATTTGGACAACCTCCGGCACCAGGCGATACCACCGGGCCCTGAAGCTGTTCGAGAGGTAGAATCCCTGGCTGTCGCGATAGAGGTATCGGCTGGGCAGCCCCTGCTGCGAAAGGTCCAGCAAGCTGTTCTGCTGATGCGCTTCCAGCGCGACGCCGAACCGGTCGTAGAGTCTGACCAGCGGGTCGAGCGCACAGTCGAGATAGCATTCGAACCAGCGACGGCACGCCTGCCGCGCAGAGATATCGTGATCACGCGCGACGCGCCGGACGACGTTTTCGAACAACGAGCTGTGCCCGGGACGCGGTTCGGCCGTCAGTGCCGAAACGGTTATTACGGTATCGTCGGCGCGGAACCGGTTTTCGCGGAAGATGACTTCGAAACCGCTCTCGGCCTGTCCGGAAATATCCAGCGTCACGTAGGCGCTGTCATGGAGAAAGCCCAGGCGCGGCTCGAACGTGTCGATCCCGGCGCATTCGAACAGGCGCGCCACCGCAACGCCGGCCTCCAGCTCATGCCGCCTGTTAACGCGCTTGGAGTTGGTGATGCGGACGGGCAGCGAAAATTTCGGCATCCAGGCGGCGTCGTCGCTGTAAACCGTGCGTACCGAGGACGTCGCCGTGAACACCGGCCCTGCCGGACCGAGATACCGGATCTGCCCTGAATCCATGAGCGCGCGCACCGCCGGGTCGAGCATCAATGCTTCCGCCTGCAGCGGATGCATGGGCAGGAGCATTTCGCCGCTGCTGGCGGCAACGTTGCCGGCGTCATTCCCCAGTAATGACCCGACGATCGAGGTCACCGCGATGCCGGCGGAATCCTCGCGGACAAGGTGGGCAGCGGCAGCGAAATAGGTCAGCTGGAAACCGCCGCGCAATTCGGGGGCATAAACATCCTGCTGCCAGTCTGACATGCCCTGCAGGCTCTTGGGCGTCGGATGCAGCGGATGTCCGAAATACAGGGATTGTTCCGCGGCTATAAAGCCGACCAGTGGCGGCGCCCGGTCGGCGGCGTCGAGGTAACGTTTTGTCGCCTGACAGCTCTGAAGAATCCGCTCAAGAAGCTCCACATCGGCCTGTCGGTGCGTTGCCGATCCGGCTTCTCTGGCTCCCAGCACAAGCAGATGCACGGCCAGGATCGGCTCTATCTCGTGCCAGTTTGGACCGGCATCCTGACGCATCCAGATCTGTCCAAAGAGGTGCATTCCGCAAAGCGATCGGGATTTGATTTCGATACGCAGGACTACATGCCGCGATGGCAGGGAAATCTCCACGCAATCGAAGTTCCGTTCTCCAATGCGGTGGAACACGGGGTTCCCGGAATTCAACTCACGCAGATAGCTGTTTGCGAAGGCTCGAAACGTTGCCTGTTCTGCTGCAATCTGATTCCTGTCGATCATTCGTTGCGGACGCCATGTCACACAGACGCCGCGCAGGCGTTCTGTGCTGAGTTTCAAAGGTTTTGATGGCGCCGCGCGTGAAGGGCCAGCCTTGCTGCGGCCGCGGCTAAACTAAACTACGATTGTCATGTTATCCTAGTCAGGTGCGCGGATCAACCTCCCGAAGGCGGTCATCTGACTAATGCCAGTAATGGATGCTCTACGCCCGCCGGGCGGACAACTGATGAGAGACGGAGCAATGAAAGTTCTGATTGCGGGTGCCCGGGATTGGCGGCTTGACGACAGCTTTAGCTCTGCATGAACTCGGCATCGAGGCCGCGGTGTTCGAACAGGCACCCGAAGTGCGCGAACTCCCATGTCGGTATCAATATACGTCGGAGAGGGTCGCCAATTGGCGCGAAGTTGCCGGTCGCGATGAGGTGTGAAATATATTTCTACATATGAATTTTATTGACACTCGAGCCAACTCCTGCGAATGATCGACTGCTGGGCCTCGGGAGGAGGTTCGGCCTCATCAACCACAAGCGGCGGCACGTAAGTGTCCGACCGCCCATTGACCAGGCTTCGGCCGAGGGAGGACTCTTGCGCAAATTTTTGAGCATGCTCGCCATTTCGGCAGCAGCCACCACTGTGTTGGGGGCAAGCCACGCCGCGGCCCAGACCGCTAACCCGTTCAAATGCGAGCCGGGTGAAAAATACGTCATGAACGTCATGGTTTCCGGCGTCGAATATTGGTTCCCGGTCTATGAGATGTTCAAGCAGGCCGGACAGCAGTTCGGTTGCGAGACCGAATACACCGGAACCCCAGAATACGACGTGAACAAGCAGATAGCGACATTCGACCAGGCGCTGGCTCAGAAGCCGGCTGGCATCCTGGTGCATCCGATGAACTCCGATCCATTCATCGAGCCAATCAATCGGGCGATAGACCAGGGAACGGCCGTAGTCACATTCGCCGCAGATTCGCCCAACTCCAAACGAGTATCCTACATCACCTCCGACAACGTCGCCGAAGGCACCTATGCCGCCGATGCAGTCGCCAAGGCGATGGACGGCAAGGGCGAATACGCGGTCCTCGAAAACCCTGGACAGGACAATCACGACAAGCGCATCGCCGCCTTTATCGCCCGCATGGAAGCCAAATGGCCGGATATGAAGCTTGTCGGCCGCGCGGCGTCGAACCAGGATGCGACGAAGGCCTATCAGGCCGTGCTCAGCCTCGCGCAGGCGCATCCCGAACTGGGCGCGGTGTTCATGCCGGAAGCCAACTCGGCAATCGGCGCCGCTCAGGCCGCGAAGGAAGGCGGCGGCAAGATCCGAGTTATGCTGGCCGACGTCAACGCCAAAATCCTCGATATGATCAAGGCCGGCGAAATTTTTGGCTCAGTCAACCCGAACCAGGGCATGCAGGGCTATATGGGGTTCATGCTGCTGTGGCTGGCCAAGCATCCTGAGCTGATCGATCCGATGAACGACGCCCGGCGGTCGGGATTCAATGGCATGGGCGTGCCTTTCGTCGACAACGGCTTTTCCATCGTCACTGCGGAAAATGCCGACGATTTCTATTGGGATGCCTACCTCAAGCGGCGCGGCACCAAGGGCATCGAGGAATAAGGGCTCACCGTTATCTCTGCGGGGCTCTTCGAAGATGCTCGATCCGGGACGGGGCGCGCTCGCGCCCCGTCGACCCAACCGTCAACTTCAACGCTGCAGGGGGACGGAGTGACTGCCGCCGCCATTCTTGAAATCCGCGACATATCGAAATCTTTCGGCGCCATCAAAGCGCTGACCGGGGTCGATTTCACGCTGCAGCGGGGCGAAATTCACGCGCTGTGCGGCGAGAATGGCGCGGGCAAGTCCACGCTGATGAATATCATCGCCGGCATTGTGCAACCCGACGAAGGCGCCATTCGTCTCGAAGGCAAGGACGTCACCATTGCATCACCATCCGCCGCGCAGCGGCTTGGCATAGGCCTCGTCCATCAGGAAATCGCGCTCTGCCAGGATGCTACGGTCGCCGAGAATATCCTCATGGCGGCCATCAACAATCGGCGCGCGCCGCTGATGAATTTTCGCCGGCTCTACATTGATGCGCAGAAGATAATGGACCTGCTGGCGCCGATCCCGGTCGAGACGCCGGTCGCCGACCTTTCGATTTCCAACCAGCAACTTGTAGAAATAGCCAAGGCGCTGACGCTCGAATGCCGGGTGCTGATGCTCGATGAGCCGACAGCCGCCCTGACCGAGACCGAGGCGCGGCGCCTTTTCGCCATTGTCCGCGATCTCAAGGCGCGCGGAATTTCAATTATCTACATCAGCCACCGCATGGCCGAGATATTCAACCTCTGCGACCGCGTCACGGTCTTTCGTGACGGCAGATATGTCGCGACCGATTCTATCGCGTCGGTCACTCCCAATGATGTCGTGCGCAAGATGGTCGGGCGCGAAATCACGCAGCTCTATCCGCAAAAGCTCTCGCCTGAACGGCGTACCGACCGCCCTGTGCTGTCGGTCGGGAATCTCTCCTATCGAGAGGGTTCCGACGGCGTCAGCTTCGCGCTTCGTGCGGGCGAAATTCTTGGCATCGGCGGGTTGATTGGCGCCGGCCGCAGCGAGATGGTCCAGACCGTTTGCGGCTTGCGCCCGAAGCTGTCGGGATCGGTTGAACTCAATGGCGAGCCGGTCAGCATCAGGACCTACAGCGATGCGGTGCGCGCGGGTCTGGTCTACCTCTCCGAGGACCGCAAGGCGTCTGGCCTGTTCCTCGACCTGTCGGTTGCATCTAACATCTCCGCGCTGGACCTTCGGAAACTGACCACACCGCTTGGGCTGCTCGATCGCCGCGCCGAGGCAAAGCAAGCCACCGATGTGGTCGAGCGCCACGGTGTGCGCATGGGCGGCATCGAGGCACAGGTGTCGACGCTTAGCGGTGGCAATCAGCAGAAGGTCGCCATCGCCAGGCTTTTGTCGGTTGGCCCCAAAGTGGTCATTCTGGACGAGCCCACACGCGGGGTCGATGTCGGCGCGAAAGTGGAAATTCATCGCCTGCTTCGCGATCTCGCCGAACGGGGCGTCGGCGTCATCGTGATTTCATCCGAGCTTCCGGAATTGATCGGGCTCAGCGACCGTGTGCTTGTCATACACGAAGGTGCCATTGCCGGCGAACTGGGCGCGGACGAATTGACCGAAGAGGCAATCATGCTGCTGGCTTCGGGTCTCCGGCAGCAACGATCAAATGCAAGGCAGGTTCAGAATGTCGCTTAGACAGACCGGAGGAACCCTCATGGACGCTGAACTCAAGGCGAGCGCCCCCGGGCTTGGCGGGCGCAACTGGCTGCGTCTTGGGTCAATGCGCGAGGCGGGGCTGATCGCAATCATGCTGGCGCTGTGCATCGCCATGACATTCGCTTCGCCGCATTTCCTGACTTGGGGAAATTTCCGCGCCATGCTGATGAGCTTCTCCATCGAAGGCATCGTCGTGGTCGGCATGACGATACTTCTCATTGTCGGCGGCATCGACCTGTCCGTCGGGTCGGTGGTCTGCTTCTCCATGGTCGTGTCAGGCGCTCTCTTCCTGATGGGTCTGGACCCGTGGACCGCGAGCCTAATCGGGATAGGCGCCAGCGCGCTGATCGGCGCGGCGATGGGCTTCTTCGTGACCGTCATCGGACTCAATCACTTCATCACATCGCTGGCAGCGATGGTGATCGTGCGCGGTCTTTGCCTTGTCATCACCAAGGGAACCCCGCTGTCGCTGTTCACCCTGCCGCCGGGGTTCAAAGCGATCGGCCAGGGCAGCTTCGGCAATGTGCCTTATGTCATCGTCATCTTTGTTGTGGTCGTAGCCATCTTCGATTTCCTGCTTCGGCGTGCCACCGCCTTCCGCAAAGTCTTCTACACCGGCAGCAACGAGAAGGCGGCCCAATTTTCGGGCATCAAGACCAAGCAGGTTAAATTCTGGGTCACGGTTCTCTGCTCGACCCTGGCGGGCTTTGCCGGCGTCATCTACATGTCGCGCTTTGGCGCTGCGACCCCGACCTTCGGCGCTGGCATGGAGCTCAACATCATCGCCGCGGCGGTGATTGGCGGGGCATCGCTCAATGGCGGCTCGGGCACCATCTTCGGCGCCATACTGGGCATGGCGCTGCTCTCGGTGGTCACAAGTTCGCTGATCCTGCTCGACGTCTCCGTCTATTGGCAGGACATGATCAAGGGATGCATCCTGCTCGCAGCAGTATCGATCGACCACTTCCTGCATCGCAGGAAATCCTGAGCAGCAGCGCGAGAGTTGAGCATCCAATCATGTCACCAACCAATTCGCGGGACGACATCACGATCGTCCGCCAGATGTATCAGGCGCTTGTGCTTCATTACATGGAAGCCAAGACGCAAGCTGAAATCGCCAAGGAGCTCGGCATCTCGCATGCGACCGTCAACCGGCTGATCAAGCGCGGTCATCAACTCGGGCTTGTCGAGATCAAGATCAAGTCGCCGGTCGAGCAACTGGTCGATATCGAGGCGCGACTGGTCGCGATAGGTGGACTCCAAAGGGCCGTCGTCGTCCCTTCCGTTTCAGACAATCCGCAGACTTCGCTCCAGCGCGTCGGCGAGGCCGCGGCCAGGCTGGTGCTCGAGACGATCAAGGACGGCGACACGATTTCCATTACCGGGGGCAAAGGGGTGAGTGCCGTCGTCGCTGGCCTCAAGCCGAGCCGCAGCTACGACGTCGAGGTTGTTCCCGCGACCGGCCTGGTCCAGGGCAAGCATTACACCGACGTCAATCATGTCGCGTCTCTGATGGCCGACAGACTCGGCGGCCGCGCTTATCAGATTCACGCGCCGCTGTTTGCCGACAGCCCGGCCCAACGTGACATGCTGATGGGCGTCCGGGCCGTTTCGGATGTCTTCAACAAGGCGCGCGAAGCAACGCTTGCGGTCGTCGGCATCGGCTCCATCCTGACCGACGATTCGAGCTACTACGATCTGCACCCGTCCTCAAGCGCCGACCGGCTGGCCATCGAGCGCTCGGGCGCGGCGGGCGAGCTGCTCGCCCATCTCATAGACGGCAGCGGGAAGCTCGCGGACTACCGCCTCAACCACTCACTCGTTTCGCTGACGCTCGAGGAATTCGCGACCATTCCGCAGTCGATCGGGGTCGCAAGCGGCGCAAGCAAGGTGGTCCCGATCCTCAGTGCCATGCGCGGCTCTCACCTCGATACCCTCGTCACCGACGAAACCACCGGCTTGAAGATCCTCGAGCTCGCTGAAGGAAATGCAGCATGAATTCTCGACAAATCACCCGTCGCGTCGGCAAGTCCGGCGTTGTCACGTCGGTAGTAGGGCTCGGAACCTGGGCTATCGGCGGCTGGATGTGGGGTGGCACGGATGAAGCTGAATCGATCGCTGCAATCCAGGCGTCCATCGATGCCGGCGTCTCGCTGATCGACACCGCGCCGGCTTACGGTCTCGGCCGCAGCGAGGAGATCGTCGGCAAGGCCATCAAGGGCCGGCGCGACCGCGCCGTCATCGCCACCAAATGTGGCCTGAACTGGCATTCGAAAAAGGGCAATCACTTCTTCGATCAGGACGGAAAGCCGGTGAACCGATATCTGGGCGCCGATGGCATCGCTCATGAAGTGGAGCAGAGCCTGAGGCGGCTCGGCACCGATTATATCGATCTCTACATCACCCATTGGCAGGACCCGACGACCCCCATTGCCGAGACAATGGAAGCGCTCGAGCGCCTCAAATCAGCTGGCAAGATCCGCGCCATCGGCGCAAGCAATCTCAACACCGCCGAGCTGCAGCAGTATGTAGGAGCTGGCCAGCTCGACGCGATCCAGGAAAGGTATTCGATGCTGGATCGCGAGATTGAGCAGACATTGCTGCCGATCGCGCGCCAGCATCAAGTTGCTGCGCTCAGTTACTCGTCGCTTGCGCTCGGCCTGCTTTCGGGCGCGATCGATCCGGCGCGTGAGTTCAGCGGCGACGACCAGCGCAAAAGCAATCCGCGCTTCTCTCAGGCCAACCGGCGCAAGGTAGCCGCTTTGAAACATGCCCTGGCCCCGGTCGCGGAGGTCCACCAGGCAAGCATGGCGCAGATCGTGATCGCCTGGACGCTGGCGCAGCCCGGCATCACCTTCGCGTTGTGTGGAGCGCGAAGCGCGGCGCAGGCGCGCGACAACGCCAGGGCAGGGGAGATTTCGCTGAGCGCTACGGAACTGGCGGCCGTCGATGCGGCGGTGGCCGTGCATCTCGTGGCGATAGATGCGTGATCGAAAGCGCATCTTGAGATGAATCGCATCCAGACGATCGCCGGCTTGCGCGAGAACCCCGATGTCGACGTGCTCGTCATAGGCGGCGGCATTAACGGCATCAGCGTGTTTCGCGAACTCGCTTTGCAGGGCGTTGATGTGCTGCTCGCGGAAAAGGGCGATTATTGTTCCGGCGCCAGCGCGGCCCTTTCGCGCATGGTTCATGGCGGCTTGCGCTATCTTGAAAACGGCGAGTTCAAGCTGGTCCGCGAATCTCTGCTCGAACGCGATCGGCTGTTGAAGAACGCGCCGCACTACGTTGCGCCACTGCCAACCACGGTGCCTATCTTCGACCTGTTCTCAGGCATCGCAAATGGCGCATTTCGTTTCCTTGGGCTAACCCGTCGTCCGGGCCGGCGCGGCGCTTTGGTCATCAAGACCGGCCTGGCGATGTATGATTTCTTCACCGCCGCACGGCGTATCGTCCCGACGCATAAATTCAGGAGCCGAGCCGAAACACTCAAGGTCTGGCCTGCAATCAATCCTGCTATTCGCAATTCGGCGACATACTATGATGCCTGGGTCAGCCACCCCGAGCGATTGGGGACCGAGATGCTGCGCGACACCATGAACCAAAAGCCGTCCGCTCGAGCGCTCAACTATGCACGCGTATCGCTCGATGACGCGACCCTGGTGCTTAATGACCGACTTTCTGGCGAAACGGTAGCCGTGAAGCCGCGGCTCGTGGTCAATGCCACAGGCGGCTGGATCGACCTGACCAATTCGGCGATCGGAGCCATTGCGCCGAAGCTTATGGGCGGCACCAAAGGTTCGCATCTGATCGTCGACAATCGCGAACTTCATGACGCGCTCGACGGTCACATGATCTATTACGAGAACGAGGACGGCCGGATCTGCATCCTGTTCCCCTATCTCGGCAACGTGCTGGTCGGCTCGACGGACATCCGTGTCGACGATCCCGACCAGGCGCGCTGCGTGGATGACGAGCGGCAATATATCCTGCAGTCCCTGTCATTCGTGTTTCCTGGGATCGAGATCACTGATTCCGACATCGTCTTTCAGTTCAGCGGGGTGAGGCCGCTGCCGATAAGCCAAGACAGTTTTACCGGGCGCATTCCCCGCGATCATTTCTGCGAATTGGTTGAGGGCGCCGGTATACTGCCGCCGACGCTCTGCATGATCGGCGGGAAATGGACCACCTTCCGATCGTTCGGCGAACTGGCAGCAGATATCGTGCTCGAGCGATTGCACCGTCAGCGCGTGGTCGGCACCGAAAACATGCCGATCGGCGGCGGCCGGGATTTTCCCACTGCCCCTGCAAAATGGTGCGCAGAACGCGCGGCGACGCACGGCCTGTCGCTTGAGCGCATGCGCAGCCTCTTCGAGCGCTACGGAACCGCGGCGGATGCCTTCGCCGCCTATATGGCAGCGGGACATGACGAGCTCTTGCCTGGCAGCGACTACTCGGCCCGGGAGATTCGATATCTCATCGCCAACGAATATGTCGAGCAGCTGGAGGACCTGCTGCTTCGCCGCACGACAATCGCCATCACCGGTGCTCTCTCGGCCGACCTTCTCGATGCCGTTCTCGATATTCTCGCTGTCGAAAAGAACTGGGACGCCGCGCGCAAGGCATCCGAGCGCACCGATTTCCTTGCCCTGTTGCAACACCGGCACGGCGTCGATCTCGACCAGCTATCCCAAAAAGACCAAGGAAGGAGCGCCGAATGCGCATCAACAAGAAAGTCCGCATGAACCGGTTGTTCGGGGGAGCGCGCTGTCTCGACGTCGCAATCGACCATGGCGTGTGCAACGAGCCGTCGTTTCTGGAAGGGCTCGAGGATATGGCCGGCGTCGTCGCCCAGCTGGTTGCCGCGGGACCGGACGCCATTCAGATGAATTATGGCCAGGCCGATCTGCTGCAGTCCTTGCCTGGCAAGGACAAGCCGGCATTGGTCATGCGCATAGACATGGGCAATCCATATAACAAAACCCGCCATCGCTCGATGTGGGCCATCCTGCAGAACGAAGCCGAGCCACTGATCGGCGCGCTGGAGATGGACGCGGCCTGCGTGGTCGTCAATCTATTCATGCTGCCCGATGAACCGGACCTGTTCCGGCAATGTGTCCACAACATTGCCCGCGTTCGCGCCGACTGCGAAAGATATGGCCTGCCGCTGATGATCGAGCCGCTGGCAATGCTGCCCAACTCGGAGCGCGGGGGCTACATGGTCGACGGCGACCCAGAAAAGATCGTCACCCTGACCCGGCTCGCAAGCGAGATGGGCGCCGACATCATCAAGGCGGACCCGACCACCGATCCGAACGACTTCCACCGGGTCGTGGCGGCGGCGCGCTGTCCTGTGCTGGTACGCGGTGGGGGCAGGGAGGATTTGCGCGCCGTCTTCGACAAGTCGGCGGCGCTGATGGCGCAGGGCGCGGCAGGCATGGTCTATGGCCGCAACATATACCAGCATTCCAACCCTCGTGCCGTCGTGAGAGGATTGATGGCGATCATCCATGAGAATGCGGACGGCGCTGCAGCTTGGGAGCTCTACCAACAACAATAACCCTTGGTAGCTTGGGAGGCGCTTCAATGCAGCAATACATTCTGGGTCTTGATGCGGGCAACACCGTCATCAAGGCCATCATCTTCGACACGGCAGGTCGCGAACTCGCGCTTGCCGCTCGGGACGGCCCCTCCTGCATGCCAAAGCCCGGCCATGTCGAGCGGGACCTCGGCGAATTGTGGCGCAACGCCGTCGAGGTCATCCGTCAGTGCCTCGACCAGTCGGGCATCGATGCCCGCGACATCGCGGTGATCGGCTGCGCCGGCCACGGCAACGGGCTCTACGCGCTGGACCGCGCCGGCGACCCGCTGCTCGGCATCCAGTCGCTCGACACACGCGGCATCGGCATCGTGAGCGAATGGGCGGCCGCAGGCGTTGGCGACCAGACCTATGTCCACTGCCTGCAACGGCCCTGGGCGGCGCAGACGCCGACTCTGCTGGCGTGGCTCAGGCGCCATGATCCGGCGCTTTTTGCCCGAATAGGCACCGTCTTCCTGTGCAAGGATTTTGTCGTCAACCGCCTCACCGGAGCGCGCTCGACCGAGACCTCGGATATGTCGGGCTGCGGGCTTTTGCAGATGCCCGGCCGACGCTACGAGCGTGAGTTGCTGGCCGCCTACGGGCTCGACGATTGCATGGAACTGCTGCCGAACGTGCTGGAGGCCTCCGACATCGCCGGCCAAATCACCCGCGATGTCGCCGCAGCCACCGGCCTTCGGGCGGGCACGCCTGTGGTGGCGGGTCTGTTCGACGTCGTCGCCAGCGCCATTGGTTCGGGCGTCACCAGCACCGGCGCCGCCTCCATCATTGCCGGCACCTGGAGCATCAACCAGGTTATCACCGAAGAGCCGATCCGCGATCCGTCGATCTTCATGCTGTCGACGTTCGATCCGGTGCGTTATCTCGCCATCGAATCGAGCGCCACTTCGGCCGCAAATCTCGAATGGATCGTCCGTGAGTTCTTCGAGCATGCGCCGCCGGCTGGCGCATCGCCATTCGAGATCTGCAGCGAGCTCGTTGCTTCCGTCGGTCCCGCGGGAGACATGCCGATCTACCACCCATTCCTTTACGGCTCGCAGCAGAATGGCAAGGCGCGTGCAGGTTTCTACGGCATCGCCGGCTGGCATACGCGGGCGCATATGCTGCGCGCACTGTTCGAGGGGGTCGTCTTCGAACACCGGCGCCATGTCGAGACGCTGCGCCGAGCGGGAGCGACCGTCAGCCAGGCGGTTCTTTCGGGCGGCGGCTCGCGCAGCGCCATCTGGCCGCAGATATTCGCCGATGTGCTGGACGTCCCGGTGACGGTAGCGCGCAGCCGCGAGACTGGTGCGCTGGGAGCTGCAATTGCAGCCGGGACAGGCGTCGGCCTGTTTGCCGACTTCTCTTCAGGCGCGGCCGCGATGACCGCGCCCGACCGCTGCTACCAGCCCAATAGCGAGATCGCACCGGTCTATGAGCAGCGCTATCGCCTGTATGGCGAAATCAACCAGGCCATGGGTCCGCTATGGGACAGGATGGCAAGCGAACGGATGTCCGATTGACACAGACCGCTGCCGATTTTGGACAATACGACTTCATCATCGTTGGCGCAGGTTCAGCCGGCTGCGTGCTGGCCAACAGACTGTCGGCCAATCCAGCCATGCGCGTGCTGCTTCTGGAGGCCGGCGGCAGCGACCGCTATCACTGGGTCGACATTCCCATCGGCTATCTCTACTGCATGGGCAACCCGCGCACGGATTGGCTGATGAAGACCGAGCCGGAAGCCGGCCTGAACGGTCGTGCGCTCAACTATCCGCGCGGCAAGCTTCTGGGCGGCTGCTCGTCGATCAACGGCATGATCTACATGCGCGGCCAGGCGGCCGACTATGACGGCTGGCGGCAAGCCGGAAATCTTGGCTGGGGCTGGGATGACGTGCTTCCGTATTTCCGCAAGTCCGAGGACCATTTTGGCGGCGCCAACGACCTTCATGGCGCCGGTGGCGAATGGCGCGTCGAGCGCCAGCGCCTGTCCTGGCCAATCCTGGATGCCTTCCGCGATGCAGCCGAGGAACTCGGCATCCCCCGGACGGAGGATTTCAATGGCGGGACCAACGAGGGGTCAGGCTATTTCGAGGTCAACCAGCGGAAGGGCGTGCGCTGGAATACCTCGAAAGCGTTCCTGCGCAGCGTGCTGCGGCGGCCGAATTTGCGCGTCGTGACCGGCGCCGAGACCGAGAAGCTAAATTTCGATGGAGCTTGCGTCACTGGTGTTATTTTCCGAATGGGCGGTCAACTGCATCGTGCGCGGGCAGGCGAGACGATACTTGCCGCTGGCGCGATCAATTCCCCGAAGCTGCTCGAGCTTTCCGGCGTCGGCCGACCTGTCGTGCTGGGCGCAGCAGGAATCCTGGTTCGCCACGCGCTGGAAGGCGTTGGCGAGAACCTGCAGGATCATCTGCAGATCCGCACAGTCTTCAAGGTCGCCAATGCCTCGACGCTGAACCAGCGCTACCACAATCTGTTCAGCCGCGCGGCCATGGGCGTCGAATACGCTATTCGTCGCACCGGACCGCTGTCGATGGCGCCCAGCCAGCTTGGCATCTTCGCCAGAAGCCACCCACGCCTGGAAACGCCCGATCTCGAATACCATGTCCAGCCGTTGAGCACTGACCGGCTGGGCGAGCCGCTGCATCGCTTCCCCGCGGTCACGGTTTCGGTCTGCAACCTCAGACCGGAAAGCCGCGGCACCGTCCACATAGAGGCACCCGATCCGCCGAGTGCCCCGAAGATCCGGCCGAACTATTTGTCTACCGAGGGAGACAGGACCGTCGCCGTAGCCTCGCTTCGCCATGTCCGCCGCTTGATGAAGGCGCGCGCCGTTGCCCGTTTCGCGCCTGAGGAAATGCTGCCCGGTGCACAATATGAAAGCGACGAAGATCTCGTCCGCAAGGCCGGCGATATCGGCACTACGATTTTCCACCCGGTCGGGACCTGCAAGATGGGCACAGGCTCGATGGCGGTGGTCGACGGCCGGCTGCGGGTGCACGGCATTTCTGGCCTGCGCGTCGTCGACGCTTCGATTATGCCGACGATCGTTTCCGGCAACACCAACTCTCCAGTGGTGATGATCGCGGAGAAGGCAGCGGAAATGATCTTGCAG